>DAIDOU010000108.1 GCA_027458945.1 Acidobacteriota bacterium | reverse complement strand
CGGGGCGTGCCTCGTCGATGGACCTCGCCGACCTCGGGGTGCTGATCTTCGACAAGGGGTTCCCCGGTGACGCCGAGGATTACCTGAAGGCCGCCCTCAAGCTCGACAAGCACAACTACGAGGCCGCCTACCGCCTCGGCCTCGTGCTGCAGCGGATGGGGCGCGATCGCGAGGCGGTGCGCTACTACAAGATCGTTCTCAAGCAGCGTCCCGGTTACGCCGAGGCACGCTTCATGCTGGCGATGGCCGAGGAGCGCTGCGGCCGGCGCGAGGCCGCGATCCGCGACTACGCCAAGGCGTACCGCTACAACCCCCAGCTCGCCAACCCGAAAAAGAACCCTCTGGTGTACGACTCGAATCTGCAGACCGAAGCGATCCTCCTGCACTACCGGGAGTCGGCTTCGACCTCGACCCTGCCGGTAACCGAGATCGACCCACTGCAGGTGCGGCGCATGATGGAGGCGCGGCCGCAGCCGGCGAGCGCGGCGCCGCCACCGAGCGCGACGCCGGCGGCCGCTCCGGCCGCGCCGCCGTCCGCGGCGCTCTTCGCTGCGCCGCCCGCTGGTGCGGCCGCACCGTCGGCGTCCAGGCCACGGCAGCCGGCGGTGGCCCTCCCCGGCGGGCTGGGAGCCGAGTCCTCCAACGTCATCAACCCCGTCGGGAACGTGAGCGGCACGGTCGTCAGGTCACGTGCCGTTCCGCAGCGCCCGCCGGGCGTGCCCCCGGCGCCGCCAACGCCTACACGTTGAAGCGGAACGTGATCACGTCGCCGTCGCGGACGACGTACTCCTTCCCCTCGAGGCGAAGGGAACCGCGAGGACGGCAGGCGGCGAACGAGCCGGCGTCGAGCAGCTCCTCCCACGGCACGACCTCGGCCCGGATGAACCCGCGCTCGAAGTCGGAGTGGATCACCCCGGCCGCCTTCACCGCCGTCGTGCCCGCGGCGATCGACCAGGCGCGGCACTCGTCCTCGCCGGCGGTGAAGAACGAGATCAGGCCGAGCAGGGCGTAGGCGGCGCGCAACAGGCGGTCGAGCGCGCGGTCGGGGAGCCCGAGGTCGGCGAGGAACGCGCTCTGGTCGTCGAGCGCCATCCGCGCGATCTCCTGCTCGATCGTGGCGGACACCGCGCTCACCGCGACCCCGGGCTGCGCCGCCAGCCCGTCGAGGCCGGCGCGAGTCACCGCTCCGCCGAGATCGCCCGCCTCCTCCTCGCCGGCGTTGAGGATCACCAGCATCGGCTTGGCGGTGAGGAACGTGAACCCCTTGAGCAGGCGTCGCTCCTCGGCGGAAAGGCCGATCCGGCGCAACGGCGTGCCGGCCTCGAGCGCGACGCGGCAGCGTTCGAGCGCGTCGCGCTCGGCCTCGAGCTCGGGAGCCTTGCGCTTGGCGAGGTCGCGGCCGAGGCGTTCGAGACGGTTGCCCGCCACCGCGAGGTCGTTGAGCAGCAGCTCGGTCTCCACCAGCTCGAGGTCGCGAGCGGGGCCGAGGCTTCCCTCGGGGTGCGGGATCGCGTCGGAGGGGAAGCCGCGCACGACCACCGCGAGACCGTCCATCGTGCGCAGCTCGGGGACGTTGAGGCTCGCCGAACCGCCCTTGACGATTCCCGGCACGTCGACGAAGCGTACGGTCGCGGGCGTGTGCTTGCGCGGCGCGAACAGCGCCGACAGCCGGTCGAGCCGGGGATCCGGCACCTGCGCGATCCCGACCTGCGTCCCCGGCTTGCCGTGCCCGGCGGCGGGCTCGTGCCCCGTCAGCAGAGAGAACAACGTCGTCTTGCCCGACAGCTCGAGCCCCACGATCCCGAACTCCATTGGCGCCTCCGAAAGGATTCTAGCGGACCGGAGCGTCAGGTCGGGGTACACTCGTCGCGAGGAGCCTGGCCATGACCATCGGGAAGACGGCAGGAGTCGTGGTTGCGAGCATGTTCACGGTATTGTCGCTTGCGGCGCAGGGAACGCCGGGGGGCGAGATGGCGGCGGCGCGCGCCGCGTACGAGCAGCGCGCCGACCCGGTGCAGGCGAAGGCGGCGGTCGAGCTGTTCCAGCGGGCCGCGAAGGCCGATCCGGCCTCGGCCGACGCGCGCTGGGAGGGTGCGCGCGCCGCGTACTTCTACGGCGAGTACACCGAGGCGGCGGCGTCGGACAGCGAGAAGATGGCGATCTTCAGCGCCGGCATCACGCTCGCAAAGGAGGCGGTGGCGCTGGCGCCGAAAGGCGTCGAGGGCCACTTCTGGCTCGGCGTGCTCGACGGCGTCTACGGCGAGGCCAAGGGGATCTTCAAGTCGCTCGCCCTGGTGCCGGAGATCAAACAGGAGATGAAGACTTGCCTCGAGCTCGACCCCGCGGTCGAGGGCTACGGCCCCGACCGCGTCCTCGGCCGGCTGTACTACAAGCTGCCGTGGTTCAAGGGCGGCAGCACCAAGAAGTCGATCACGTTCCTCGAGAAGTCGCTCGCCGGCGCACCGACCAACGCGCTCACCAAACTCTACCTCGCCGAGAGCTACAAGTCGGAGGGGATGAAGGCGGAGGCGGTGAAGCAGCTGCAGGAGATCGTCGCCATGACCCCCGACCCGCGCTGGGCGCCGGAGCACCCGCAGATCAAGGCGAAGGCCGAGAGGCTGCTCGATAAGCTGCAGTAGCTCGGTTTGTCGCGTCTCGCCGTTCGGCCGACACCTGAGTACCTTGGGGCCGCGCCGTGTCATCTTGTGCTACTCGACGTCCCGAGGCCTCGACCAACCCAGCGCTGCTCGTCAGGACGTCGCCCCCGGAGGTCATGCTCGGGCTGCAGCCACCGGTTCTACCAGAAGTAGCGCCTCGGTTCGAGCTGCACGTCCTCGGTCGTGCGGTCAAAGAGCGCCAGGAACGGTGGCACCTTGAATGGGTCGAGCGCATCCGCGTAGGAAATCGCCCACGTCAACCAGCGCTGCAGCTCATCGCCGTCTGACGCAGTCGCGCCTGCTTGCGCCGCGGCCTGCTCGACGGTGGCGGCGAACTGACGGATACGGCAGCTCTTGAGCCAGCGTTCCTCGAGCAGATCGAGTGCCTTCCGCCGTTTCTGCTCGAGTTCCCAGGCCTCCTCGGCTTCGCGCCTGCGCCGCGCCTCTTCCTCCCATGCTTTCTGCCGGCGCTCGGCTTCCGCGCGATCGAGGCGCCGCTTGTTAGCTACGAGCACCAGAGCCTTGGCGAAGTCGGTGAGGTGATCCTCGACTCGGTGGCGCTTCCCGTCCGCCCAGGAGGCCCGGAAGGGCAAGTACGACTCCACGATGCGCAGGCGGAGGTTGCCGGTAGGCGAGTACGCGTACTTGTCTCGGATCCAGAAGTACGGATCCTTGGCGAGCTTCTGCTTCTCCTCGCGCGTCAGCGGGCGCTCGCTCCGCGTCACCTTCTCGGTGAGGTCGAAGGCAATCTTCTCCCCGAACACCGTCGCGGTTGTCCTGCGGCGGTCTTGGCCCTGGTCGTCGGTTTCTCTGACAGCGATCCGGATTCCGTTCTGCTCCAATGCCTTGATCATGGCATCCGCAATCCGCAGCGCGCGGTCCAGCGTGTCCCGCGTCACCTTGAGATCGAGATGCGATCGGCTGCGCGCGATAAGGATCCCGGCGTCGTCCGTTCGGGCGTGCTGCAACGTCGACTGCACCTGCGCGACCAGCTTGTGCTGACCTCGCAGTTCGGCGGACACCTCAATCTTGGAGCTGGGAGTGTCGAACGCGAGATAGAGCGCCTTGAGGTCGTCAGGCAGCGCCTCCGACGCGGGCTTGGCTTCGGTCGGTTTCTTCGGGCTTCCCGTCGACACGACCACCTCCGTTCGCTCGCCCTTCTTCGCGTGCGGCAGCGGCCGCCTCTTGCCGACGTGGCCGGCGGCCGCCTTCGCCCAATACCCGCGCTCGGGCCGAGGCACGTTGAGCTTCCGGCACCACTTCGCCACCGCCACGTCGGAGACGCCCCAGCGTTTGGCAAGCGTGACGACCGGCTCGGTCCACACGAGGTCATAGAGCGCTTCCCGCGTCAGGTGCAGCGGTGACGGATGCTCAGTTGGGTTGATTTCGCGCGGCGCGACCTCGGTCAGATCAGCCATGCGGCAAGGTCCCTCCGTCGGGCTCGGCTCACTTGGTCTCGTCGGTCCGAACACCGAGTGCGGCCAGCAGCTCGGCCATGCGCTCATAGGCCGCCCGCTGCCGGATGGCGCGGTCCTCCGGGTCGGTGACACCCTCGAAGTCCGCGCACATTCGCGGGCCGTAGTGATCCGGGGACGCATACTTCTCCGACAGGTGATGGATCGCCTCGGTTACGAGCCCGTTGGCCATGTGTGGCATAAACGCTGGTTCCAACGCCGCGACGCCTCCGGGGTAGTGCGTCAAACAGAAGTCGATGTCCCAGGCATCCTTGGCCTTCAACCGGTCCGCGAGTGCAATGGCCTTCATGACAAGGAACGGGACGATCGACGCGACCCGGACGGTCACGATGTCCCGTGTCCCGTCGGGGAGAGAGCCCTCGAGGTGGATCTCGGTAGGGTTGTCGAACGCGAGATCGCACCCGCGCGCCTTCCGCGGTCTGACGTCCTGAACGCGCTGCGTGCGATGGCTCCGCCCAGTGCCCCCGTGCTCGCCTGCAAGCAGGTCCACCTCGACGACCACGTTACGGGCTCCGACTGTGACAGTCCTTCGGAAGACGAACGGTTGAGATCCTTCGGTGTATCCCCTCGCGATGAGGCTCTCCCGGATCGTCCTGTAGCCGGCTTCAGCAAGCTGCGTATGGTCGAGGGCGAGGTCCACGTCGATGCTGCCGACGTGCTGTCGGGCGGCGTGTGGAAGCAGCAGGGGAGGGACCCAACCGCCGATCAGTACGATCCCGTCTCGGTACTCTCCGAGGAGATGGGTCAGCTCGAGGATGACGGAGCGCGCCGCTTCGACCGCGTCGGCCGTGTAGTCTTCGCTGGTGTCTCCCATGACTTCTCGATGACCTCCCGGAGCAGGAACGCTGCCGCTTCCTCGCCACGACCACGGGCACTCTGCAGATCGAGGAACACCTGCAGGGCGCTGGCGACCCTGACGCCGTCGATCTCTCGGCTGTCGTAGAACACCCCGTCGTCATAGGGCTCGAGAATGCGCACGTTCGCTCCGCTAGCCACGCTCTTGAGCCCGACCTTCGCGACGCTCGGAGCGGGGTCGGCGCCGACGTAGATCGTCGCCTGCTGATAGCGAACGAACGGAGCATACCGCGCAGCCCCGGAGAACGCTGTCAGCGCGTATGCCACGCCGTCGGCGGCACACCTCTTCGCCAGGGCCCGCTCGACCTCCGCGATCGGCAACGGGCTGTAGTAGCCGCGCTCAGTGTTGCGCCCGATGCGGTAGAACTGGGTCCAATCCCGGAGCAACGCTCGCGGATCGCTGAGAGCGAAGCCCTGCTCTCCGACCTTGGTCAATTCCCGGTCCGCCAGGTGCTGCTTGACCTTGGCGACTTGGCCAAGGCTGACGCGCGCCTGCGTCGCCAGGGCGACCGTCTTCCACGCCACCCGAGGGTCCTGAAGCAGGACACGGAGGATGCGCTCGGATTTCGGCGCGTACAGGGACCGTAGCCCACGCCGCTTCGCGAACGGGTTCGGCCTCCCCTCACGCCGGATGAAGATCTCCCCGAAGCTCAGGAAGCAGTTGCCGGCGAAGTCGATCGTGCCGACGCCCTCGGCGGCGCATAGGGCCACCGTGTCCGGGGAGATGTACGGAGCCGCGAAGACGAGATATGCGTTCGGTCTCGCCTGGCGGTAGCGGAGGAGTTGGTTGATGGCGTCCCTGGCGTACCGCGGTTCCCCGCTCTGCTTGACCTCGACCAGAAACGAGAGCTGAGCCTCGGTGGACGCCACCCTGATCCTGAGATCGAGGTCGGGCTTCCCTGGTGCAGGCTCGGCCACGCGCCACCCCATCGCGGTGTCGAGCCTAAGGAATGGCACCTCCGCCAGGGCGCCCTTGAGGACCGCCTCGGCTCGCTCGCTCAGATCGGATAGCTCTCGTTTCACGATTCATGCACCTTTCACCAACCGGTGAAAGACATCATACGAGTGAAATATGACGGTGTCAATGGCTGCAGCCACGGCGTGGGTCGATGGTCGCTATCATACGATTACCGCGCAATGTGCCACCGAGGCCGGTCCCCCGGCCAGGCGCAGTCCGTGGACGCTGCGGCCTGGTGAACGCCTACAGCTCGCCGCGGAAGGCGCGGTCGAGGATCGACGGCCTAAGGGCGGCGATCTCGTTCTTCGTCGACCCGATGGGCTTGGCGACGAGGCGGAGCCTTGCCGTCAACTCCACGATCTGCTGCTGCCAGGCGAGGGGCGGCAAGTCGAGGTCATGGGCCAACAGCCGATCCGGCTTGACTCGCTGGCGACGGTTTCCGAGGCCCTTGCTGCCCGCGGCGACCCTCTGCCAGGCCGTGGGCGCCTTGAAGTACGCACCGAGGAACTCCGGGAGGACCTGCGACCCGTCACATTCAAAGGTGGGGTATTCGTTGGATACGTAGAACCCGTCAAACTCAGCCGGAACGATGCTATAGGCTCCCTCAAAGGCGAACAGACGGCTATAGATGAACTGGCCGCTACGAATGCGGTTCAGTTTGTGTGCGCTGGTCGTTAGTCCTTCGATCGAGGGCTTGGCGAAGAGACCCCGAGCGTAGCTGTAAATGCCGCAATTCGGGTAGCTACGTGTGCTGGCCACCACATGCTCATCGGCGACCTGCCGAATGATCTCCCCGAGTCGGACTCGCCGCCAGCCCAGGTCACTCCTGGTCTCCGCGTTGAGGTCGCCGCGGTACGCCATCGCGATCAGGAGCCGATCGCCACCTCTCCCGCTCTGCGCGCGACAAGCCGCTGCTTCCTCGACCCGCTCCTGCAACAGGTCGAGCTTGGCGACAAGCCAGCGCTGCTCCTCGAGCGGGGGCAGTGGGATCTCCTGCGCGAGGAAGCGCCTCTCCTTCAGGCGGACCCTGTTTGTCGTCCCCTCGCTTGCGGCTCTGCAGCGATCGACGAAAGCAGCTGTCCTGCTCATCCAGCGGAGGAACGCGGGCAGCAGCCGGTCACTCCTGACATCGAACACTGGGAAGTCGCCGCTGACAACTGCGCCCTCAAGATCGCGCGGAACGATGCCTGCTGCTCCGTGTCGCGCGTCGATCCGAGACAAGATGAACTGGTCGGCCTGTACGACGTGCCGCGACGAGGCTGCAATGTCAGCTCCCTTGGCCACTCGCCGCAGGATCACGCCCTTCCCCCAGAGCTTGACGCTGACCTCCTTGTACTTATCGTCGGGGTCGACCACGATCGACTCTTGGCTCTTCTCGAGGACCTCACCCAGCTTCACGATGGGCCAGGTACGACTCATGGCTTTTCGGCCAGGATCTTCTTGATCTCGCCCATGATCTCGATGATCCGGCGCTCCTTTTCAAGGATCGACTCGACGAGCTGTTCGGGCGGGAGGTGCTCCAGCTCCTGCGCGGCGCGCGGGTTCTTGAGGTCGAGGTTGCAGGCGTTGGCGAGGACGTCCTTCGCCTTCACCTTCCAGGCGCGCTCGTTCGCCTTACGTTTGCTCCACCATGCGAGGCACGGCGCGAACTCCTCGAACTGGAGCGAGGCGGTTTTGGTGTACTGTTTGCGTCCTTCCGGCAGCGGGTGCTCGTAGCACCAGATCTCCTTTGTCGGGCCGCCGCGCTCGAAGAACAAGAGATTCGTCGGGATCGGCGTGTACGGCGCGAACACGCCGTTCGGCAGCCGCACGATCGTGTGAAGGTTGAACTCCGTCAGGAGCTGTTCCTTGATTCGGGCGCAGATCCCGTCGCCGAACAGCGTGCCGTTGGGGACGACGACCGCGGCACGGCCGGGCTTCGGCTGCCGGCGCAGCCGGCGCATGATGAGCTGAAGGAAAAGCAACGCCGTCTCGGAGGTGCGCTTGTCCTCCGGGAAGCCGCCGAGGATGCCCTTTTCCTCCTCGCCGCCAAACGGCGGGTTGGTCAGGATCACGTCCACACGGTCCTTGTCGCCGATGTCGGTCAGCGTGATGGCGAGCGAGTTGCCGTAGGTGATCGCTGGGTACTCCAGGCCGTGCAGGAGCAGGTTCATCTGCGCCAGCATGTACGGCAGTGGCTTCGCCTCCTGGCCGAGGATGGTGCGCTCCTGCAAGGTGCGTCGTTGCTGCACCGTCCTGCATTGCTTCTCCAGGTGCAGGAACGACTCGACGAGGAACCCACCCGTGCCACACGCGGGGTCAAGGATGGTCTCGCCGAGCGTTGGCGCCGTCGCCTCGACCATGAAACGGACGACCGGCCGCGGCGTGTAGATCTCTCCCGAATCTCCTGCGGCATCGCGGAGCTCCTTGAGAAGCGACTCGTAGAGCGTGCCGAGGACGTGGATCTCCTCGCTCGAGTTGAAGTGGATGCCGTTGACCTTGTTGACCACGTCCCGGAGCAGGTAGCCGCTCGTCATGCGGTTGACGACGCCGCCGAACACCGTGGCGATGACCTTCCGGCGGTCGTGCCCGTTGGCAGATTCCAGGCCGCGGAGGTAGGCGAGCAGGCCCTGGCGCCGCTTTCCGTCGGGTCCGACCGCTTCGTCGTGGGTCACCCAAGCGATCAGCTCGGGACCGGTGATGCCCTCTTCCTTCGCCGCCCAATCGCGCCAGCGGTACGGCGCCTCGACCGCGGGTCGATACCGCTGCGTACGGTCGAGCTTGGCCTCCTCCTCCCGGATCATCTCGGTGTCGTCGAGGAACTTGAGGAACATCACCCACGTGAGCATCGGCAACCGGTCGAGGTCGCCGTTGAGCCCCTTGTCCTTGCGCATGATGTCCCGCGCCGACTTGATCACGCTTGCCAGGCGCTGAGGGGTCGTGAGCGGGGGGGCGTCCTTCTTCCGCGGTCGCGGCATCAGCTCTCCTCGGTCGGGGCGAGGAAGTACAGCTTCACGAGTGGTAGGAGTTTCTTGCCGGGCTCCCGCACCCTCTCGTAGTTCTCCTGCCAGAGTCTGATCAGGCGGTTGAGGTCCATCGTCTCAATGTGCTTGTTGGAGGATCGTATCTCGTGCTCTGCGTCGACCGTGAACCCACCACTCGACACGATGAGGCCGATGTCGCCCTCCTTCTTAAGCACCCCTTCGAGTTCGCGGACCTCGTTCACGGTCACCTTTTGTCCGCGGTGCTTGACCTGCACGCGAATCCTGGGGGCGGTGGTGCCGAGGGGGTCTTTGTAGGCGACGACATCCACGCCGCCGTCCGGGCCTTTGGGCGCCACGAATGGGACGTGGTAACCCATCGCTATCAGGAGCTCCCCGACAAGAGCCTGAAAGTCGTACGGCAGCATCCGACTGATGTGTTCCTCGATTTCTGCGGTTGCCTGACCGAGAGCTTGGTCGTAGGCTGCCTGCCGCTCGATCTGCTCCGCTTCAGCCTCCTCCTGGTGGTCTTGGGCACGTTCTTTTGGCTCTTGGGAACTCTTCCAGGCCCAGTACCCTTCCCCTGCCTTGCGGATCAGATCCGGGGCGCTGAGCTTGAGCGCCTGGCGACCGGAGTCCGTGAGGTACCATTTGCCCCCTTCCTTCTTCAGGTATCCGCTCTTCGCAAAGTCGATGGAGTAGAAGTAGACGACGGTGTGCCAGCGGATAAAGCCTGACTTCTCGAGCACGGCGCGTTCGTAGTCGTTTAGATGGAGTTTCGGCTCTGCCGCCTTGATCAGGGCACCAACCCGCGCCTCGCCTCCGGCGGCCTCCAGCTCCAGAAGCACCGTCTTCATGATTTCTCCTATCCGGTCGCGCGAGATCTTGGCTGCCATCACCGTCTCCTATGCCGCATACAACAGCGTTTGCAGCAGGTTCACTGCTTGTCGGAGTCTCTCAGGTCCCTCAAAGAACGTTGCGATCTCCATGACGTTGCCGTGCCGGGAGATGGGCTCGACCTTGAGGATGTCGGGGATTACGAACTGAGCGGTGCCGTGCTCGGCGTACTTCTCGAGCAGCTCGTCGAGAATCTCGCGCGCCTGCGGACCGTACTGGTCGAAGAACTCCTTGCGCTCCCGCCTAAGCGCCTGGGCGCGCTCCCGCCGCGTGCGCAGCGGGGCGTTGAAAGTGATGTGGCAGAGGAGGTCGAACGGGTCGGCCTCGGGCTGATTGGCCGCTCTCGCCAGCTCGTCGAAGTCGATGCCTCTCTCGGCGAGGTGTGCGATGACCTCGCTGCGGTGCTGCGGGTCGGCCCAGGCCTTGCGCAGCTCCGCGGCGGTCGGGTAGAGGGTGCGCACCTTCTCGGCGGTGTAGTCGGTGAACTTGACGACCCGGAGCTGTGTGCCGTTGGCATCCAGCTCGTAGACAAGGTGGGTGGCGATGTCAACCTGGCCGCCGTCGAAGTAGAGCTTGCGCCGGTCACCTTCGTCGACGTCCGGCGGCGGCAGGATCGTCTCGCCGTCCGGCGGGTACGTCGTCTCATCACCCGTCTCGGTTGGCGTCTCCGTCTCCTCGCCGTGCTCGTCGACCTTCACCTCGGTGATGAGCGTGGGCGCGCCGTCGAAGTCCGGGTCCGCGAACATCCGGGTCGCCGAGCCCGTGTAGTCTAGGATCGAGAAGAAGAGCTTTCCGTAGTCGTCGCGAACGCGAGTCCCGCGCCCGATGATCTGCTTGAAGTCGGTCATCGAGTTGATGACGCGCACGAGGACGACGTTCTTGCACGTCGGCATATCGACGCCGGTCGTGAGCATCTGCGACGTTGTGAGGATGACCGGCGTCGCCCGTTCGAGGTCCTGGAAGTCGGACAGGTGGCCCCTGCCGATGTCGCCTTCGTTCGAGGTGACGCGGCAGACGTAGTCCTGGAACTGGCGCACGAGGTCCGCATTCAGGTTGTTGAGCGCGTGCCGCATCTCGTCCGCATGCTCCTGGTCGACGCAGAACACCACGGTCTTGGCGAAGCGGTCGCTCTTCCGGAGGAAGTCGGTGAGGTGGCGCGCGACGACCTGCGTGCGGGCGCGCAGGGCGACCCGACGCTCGAAGTCGTTGGTGTGGTACTCCTCGTCGGGGATCTCGCGGCCAAACCGGTCGAGATCCCCCGGCGACGGACGCCACCCCGTCGCGTCCCACTTCGTGACGACCCTGTGGACGCGGTACGGCGCGAGGAAGCCGTCCTCGATCCCCTGCTTGAGGCTATAGGTGTAGACCGGGTTGCCGAAGTACTCGTACGTGTCGACGTTGTCGTCCCGCTTCGGCGTCGCGGTCATGCCGAGCTGATAGGCCGGGGCGAAGTACTCGAGGATCTCGCGCCAGTTGCTTTCGTCGCGGGCGCTGCCGCGGTGGCACTCGTCCACGATGATGAGGTCGAAGAAGTCTGGGGCGTACTCGCGGTAGAGCCCCGGCCGGACCTCGTCCTTGGCGATCGCCTGGTAGATCGCGAAGTACATCTCGCGGCTCTTGTTGGCGATGCCGTTCTCGATCTTCCAGCGGGCGTCGCCGAACGGGGCGAAGATCTTGTCCTTGGGGTCGTCGATCAGGATGTTCCGGTCCGCGAGGTAGAGGATGCGCGGACGACGGTGCTCGGTCCCTCCGGTTCGATTCCACCGCGACGACCAGAGCTTCCAGCAGATTTGGAAGGCGACGACGGTCTTGCCGGTACCGGTGGCCATTGTGAGAAGCACCCGGCGCTGGCCCAGCTCGATCGCCTGGATGGCGCGTTTGATCGCGATCTCCTGGTAGTAACGTGGCGACTTTCCACTCAGGTGGTAGGCCGGCGAGAGCAGGCGCTCCGCGGCGGCGGCGTCAAGTCGGTTGTGGTTGGTCAACCGTGCCCAGAGCTCGCCGGGGGTGGGAAAGCTCGCGATCTTACGTTCAACGCCGGTGAGGTAGTCGAACTCGATGATGCCGTGGCCGTTCGTCGAATACGCGAAGGAAAGGCCGAGGATCTCCGCATAGTCCTTCGCCTGTTGCAGGCCGTCACCCGGCGCCTTGTAGCTTGCCTTCGCTTCAACGACGGCGAGCGCCATGTCGGGCCGATATCGCAGGAGGTAGTCGACCCGCCTCCCAGGCCGACGGAACGTGCGGGCCCCGGCGACGACGATCCGGCCGTCGGTGAACGTCACCTGTTCGCTGAGACGGTGCGGCTCATCGTCCCAACCAGCTGCCTGCAGTCTGGGGACGACGAATCTCCGGCAAGTATCGGCTTCGTTGGTCACGGTGCGCCGAGGATCCACCTACCTAGCCCGGAGGCGTTGCGAGTGCTCTTGGATGTCACAAACCGAGATGATACTACCAGCAGGCCGGTGGTTGGTGCGTGGTCCTGATTGGTGCGCCGCTACCCCAGCCCGCATGGCCGAACCAGCTCTGGCCGGTGACAACGAGGGCGGGCCGTGCGGCCCGCCCTCGGCGTCTGCGGAACGAGCGTCCGGCTAGGAGACCTCGGGGATCGTGGTGCCGTTCGCGGTGCGCGCCATCTTCCGGCTGATGAACGTCTGGGCGCGCTCCATGTAGAGGTAGAACACCGGCGTCACGAACAGCGTGAGGAACTGGGAGAAGAGCAGGCCGCCGACGACGGCGAGGCCGAGCGGGCGGCGCGACTCCGCGCCCGCGCCCATGCCGAGGGCGATCGGCAACGTGCCCATCAGCGCTGCCATCGTGGTCATCATGATCGGGCGGAAGCGGATGACGCACGCCTCGTAGATCGCGTCGGCGGGCGTCTTTCCCTCCTTGCGCTGCGCCTCGAGGGCGAAGTCGATCATCATGATGCCGTTCTTCTTCACCAGGCCGACGAGCATGATGACGCCGACGAAGGCGTAGATCGAGAGGTCCACCCGGAAGATGAGCAGCGTCACCAGGGCGCCGAACCCGGCGAACGGCAGCGCCGAGAGGATCGTCAGCGGGTGGATGAAGCTCTCGTAGAGGATGCCGAGCACCGTGTAGATCACCAGGATCGCCAGCACCAGCAGCCAGCCCAGCCCCTTGGTGCTCGCTTGGAACGCCTGCGCGGTGCCTTGCATGCTGGTGGTGATGGTCGCCGGAACGACCTCCCGCGCGAGCTTCTGCACCGCGGCGACCGCGGTGCCGAGGGGGGTGCCGGGGGCGAGGTTGAACGAGAGCGTCACGGAGGGGATCTGCCCGGTGTGGCTGATCGAGAGTGGCCCGAGGTCGCGGGAGAGCTTGGCCACGGCGCTGAGCGGGACCAGCTGCCCGGTGTTGGCGGGCACGTAGAGCATGGCGAGGGCGGCGGGGTCTTCCTGGTACTGGTCCTCGAGCTCGAGGATCACCTGATAGGTGTTGTTGGGCGCGTAGATGTACGAGATCTGCCGCGTCCCGTAGGCGTCGTAGAGCGCGCTCTCGATCGCTTCCGCGGTGACGCCGTATGAGGAGGCCTTGTCGCGCTCGATCTGCACCTCGACCTGCGGGTTCTTGATCTGCAGGTCGCTGGTGACGTCGATGAGGCCGGGCAAGGCGCGCATCCTGTTCTCGAGCGTGGTGGCGACCGCGTAGAGCTGCTGCGTGTCGGCGCCTTGCAGGGTGTACTGGTAGAGGCTCTTGGTCAGCTGGCCGCCGATCTGGATCGGGGGCGGGTTCTGGATGAAGGCGACGATCCCGGGCACGGCCATGAGCTGCGGCCGCAACCTGGCGATCTCCTGGTCCACCGAGAGCGCGCGCTGGTCGCGTGGCTTGAAGCGGATGAAGCAGATCCCCTGGTTGCTGGCGAGGAAGCCGCGGCCGCCGGCGGTGGAGAAGAACGCGTCCACGTCGGGGTTGCCCTGGATGATGTGGTTGATCACCTGCTGGTGGCGGACCATGGCGTCGTAGGAGATGCCTTCCTTGGCCTGGGTGAAGACCATGGCGCGGCTGGCGTCCTCGCTGGGGAGGAACCCTTTCGGGATGATCGTGAACAGCCAGCCGGTGAGCACCAGGACGACGCCGGAGAAGATCATGACCAGCCGGCGGTGGGCGATCGACCACTTGAGGCCGCGCTCGTAGCCGGCGAGCAACCCGTTGAACGCCCTCTCGGAGAGGTCGTAGATCCGCCCGTGGTGGACCTCCGACTGGTGCTTGAGGAAGCGGCTGGCGAGCATCGGGGTCAGCGTCAGCGAGACGAACCCGGAGATCAGGATGGCGGCGCCGATGGTCACCGCGAACTCGTGGAAGAGCCGGCCCACGATGCCGCCCATGAACAGCACCGGGAGAAAGACGGCCACCAGCGAGAACGTCATCGAGAGGATCGTGAAGCCGATCTCCTTCGAGCCCGCCAGCGCCGCCTCCACGATCCCCTCGCCCATCTCCATGTGGCGGACGATGTTCTCGAGCATCACGATGGCGTCGTCGACGACGAAGCCGACGGCGAGCGTCAACGCCATCAGCGAGAGGTTGTCGAGGCTGTACCCGAGCACGTACATCACGGCGAACGTGCCGACGATCGACATCGGCAGCGCCATGCTGGGGATCACGGTGGCGGACACGTTGCGCAGAAACAGGAAGATCACCAGGATGACCAGGAACAGCGTCAGCAGCAGTGTGAACTTCACGTCCGCGACCGACTGCCTGATCGAGGTCGAGCGGTCGTACAGGGTGTGCAACGTCACCGAGGCGGGGAGCTGGCGCTCGAACGTGGGGATCAGGTCCTTCACCGCCTGCGCCACGGCCACCGTGTTGGTCCCCGGCTGCCGCCGGATCGCGAGCACCACCGAGCGCTGGTCGTGCTGGTGGTCCACGTACCACGCGGCGGTCTTGTCGTTCTCGACGCTATCGATGACCCGGCCGAGGGCCCCGAGGCGCACCGGCTCGCCGTTCCTGTACGTCACGATCAGGGGTCGGTACGCCGCGGCGTTGAGGAGCTGCCCCGAGGCCTGCACCGTGTACGCCACGTGCGGGCCGTAGAGCGTGCCGGTGGGCAGGTTGACGTTGCCGCCGGTGACTGCGGCCGCCACCTGGTCGAGGCCGATCCCCTTGGCGGCGAGCTTGTTGGGGTCCATCTGCACGCGCACGGCGTACTTCTGCGAGCCGTACACCTGCACCTGGGCGACGCCGCTGACCATCGAGATGCGCTGTGCCATCAGCGTTTCGCCGTACTCGTCCACCTGGCTCATCGGCAGCGTCGGGGAGGTCAGCGCCAGGTAGAGGATCGGCTGGTCCGCCGGGTTCACCTTCTGGTACGAGGGCGGCGTCGGCATCCCGGTCGGGAGCTGCCCCTGCGCCACCGAGATCGCCGACTGCACGTCGAGCGCGGCCGCGTCGAGGGAGCGGTCGAGGCTGAACTGCAGCGTGATCGTCGTCGAGCCCTGGTAGCTGACCGAGGTCATCGAGTCGATCCCGGCGATGGTGGAGAACTGCTTCTCGAGCGGCAGCGCCACCGCCGAGGCCATCGTCTCCGGGGTGGCGCCGGGCAGAAACGCGTTCACCTGGATCGTGGGGAAGTCGACGTTGGGCAGGTCGTTCACGGGCAGCAGTCGGTACCCCTGGATGCCGAAGAGGAGGATCGCGAGCATGACCAGCGTGGTCATGACCGGCCGCTTGATGAACAGGGCGGAGATGTTCATGGCATCGCCTCGGTCGCCCGCATCGGCGCGGCGCTCACTTCGGCCCGCCCGCGGGCGTGGTCCCGGCGTTGCCCGCGGCCGCCGGGGCGCCCTTGACCTCGACCCTGGCGCCGGGGAAGAGGCGGAGCTGGCCGTCGGTGACGACCTCCTCGCCGGCCTCGAGCCCCTTGTCGATGATCGCCTCGTCGTGGCGCCGCTGGCCGACCTCGACCGGCCGCATCTCGACGGTGCGGTCGGGCTTCACGACGAAGAGGAACGAGCCTTTCTGCCCCTCCTGGACCGCCTTCTCCGGCACCACCACCGCGCCCTTCTGCGTGCCGAGGGTCAGCGAGACCTGGACGAACGAGCCCGGCCAGAGCGCCGTGTCCCGGTTCGGGAACGTCGCCTTGAGCAGGATCATGCCGGTGGTGGGGTCGACCGCGTTGTTGATCAGAGAGAGCTCCCCGTCAAACGGCGCCCCGCCGGAGGGAAGCGTCGCCGCGACGTGCAGCGGCGCGGCGGCCTGCTCCTTCCTGATGTCGGCGAGATGACCCTCGGGGACCGAGAACTCGGCGTAGATCGGCGTGATCTGGTTGAGGACGAGGACCGGAACGTCGTTCGCCTTGACGACGTTGCCGAGCTGGATGAGGAGGTTGCTCGTGCGGCCCGCCACCGGCGCGCGCACCGTGCAGTAGGCGAGGTTCAGCCGGGCCGCGGCGAGGGTGGCCTCGTCCGTCTGCACCGAGGCGCGCAGGGCGCCGGCGGCCGCCACGGCGTTGTCGTAGTCCTGCTTGGTGATGTAGTCCTTGGCGACGAGCTCGGCGTAGCGCCGCGCCTGCGCCTCGGCGCTCGTGAGTTGCGCCTTGTCGCGCGCCAGCGCCCCCTGCGCCTGCCCCACCGCCGCCTCGTACGGGCGCGGGTCGACGACGAAGAGGACGTCACCCTTGCGCACGTCCTGGCCTTCCCTGATCGCCACGCGGGTGATCTCGCCCCCGACCAGCGGCTTGATGTTCACCGAGTTGTACGGCTCGACGGTGCCGATCGCCGTGAGGACGATCGGCACGTCCTTGTGCACCGCCGTCGCCACCGTGACGGGTGCCGGTGGCATCCCGCCCTTGGGGGCGGCGCCGCCGCAGGCGGTGAGCGTGCCGAGGAACGCGAGCGCGGCGGCCGCGGCAAGAGGGCGGCGGGCCGCCGCCGCGAGGGCGGGCAGCGGAGGGATGGCGAGCGAGGGTCTCATGGTCTTGGTGTCCTTCTCCACCGGCGCGGGCGCCGCCGGCGGACCTGGTTCGTCGTTGCGTGCGTGCATCGTCACTTTCCGGGGGCCGACTTCGTCACCTCGATCGCCTGATCGAGCGGGGGGATCGTGCCGGTGTCGTGGGCGAGCTGCGCCACGGCGACGTACCAGCTCGAGCGGGCGACGATCTCCTGCGCCCGCGCGGTGGCCAGCGCCGCCTGCGCCGTCAGCAGGTCGATGATCGTCCCGACCCCTTCTTTATACCGTCCGAGCGCTACCCGTTGCGATTCGCCGGCGCTCTCGAGCAGGTCGCGGCTCGTTTTGACGAGCTGGGTCGCGGTCTTGAACGCGTAGTAGCTCTGCCACACCTGCAGCACCACCTGCTGGTCGAGCGAGTCGGCCTGCGCCTTGGCGACGGCGGCGTCCGCGATCGCCTGGCGGATGTTGTAGGTGTTGGCGAACCCGGTGAAGATCGGGACTGTCAGGAGCGCCGAGGCGGACCAGGTGTTGCGGTAGCTCGTGGTGAACGCCGGGTCGAAGTAGGTGCGGCCCGCCGAGGCCGACAGCGACAGCCAGGGCAGCCCGTCGGAGCGCACCGACCGGATGTGCGCCGTGGCCTTGGCGGCGAGCGCCCGGGCGGCCTCGAGGTCGGGCCGCCGCAACCTCGCGGTCGTGATCAGATCCGCGACGGCCCCGCTCGCGCGGTCCAGGGGAAGGTCGGCAGGGAGCTCGCCGACGTCGTACGGCGTGTTCGCCGGCAAGCCCATCGCGGTGGCGAGCGCGCCGCGCAGGGCGAGCACCTGGCCGTCGGCCGCCTGCTGCGCCAGGCGCGCCTGCGACAGCGCCGTCCGCGCCTGCAGCACCTCGGCGATCGTGGCGAGCCCGGCGTCGTGCCGGCTGGTGGCCGCGTCGAGCGCCGCCTGCGCCTGCTGGACGTCGACGCCGGCCGCTTCGAGCTGCGCCTTCGCGTCGAGATACCCGACGTAGGCGGTCTCGACGCCGAGGATCACGTTCTGGACCATCGCGTTGTGGCTCCAGTCCGCGGCGATGAGGCCAAGGCGGGCGTCCTCGGCGTTGGCGGCGCGCCCACCCATGTCGAGCAGCAGGTAACTGAGCGAGACGGCCGGACCGTAGGCGTTGATCGTCATACCGGTGGAGGTGCTCGGGATGAAGCTGTTCGAGCGCGAGAAGCTCGCCGTCGCGCCCACCGTCGGGTAGTACGGGGCCTTCTTGCTGCCGAGCAGCGCGGCCGCCGAGAGCGCCTGCTGGTAGGAGCCCTGCGTCAGCGGGTTGTTCTCGAGCGCGATCTCGACGACCTGTGCCATCGTGATCGTCGCCCCCGGTGCGAGCAGCGCCGCGGGGATCGTCGGTTGGCTCGGCAACGCCGCCGGCGCTTGCACCGGCAGCGACACCTCGCGCGCCGGGCTCGCGGGTACCGGGGCGGGCTGGCCGGCCGAGGCGGCGCCGGCGACGGTCAGGGCGGCGGCGCAGACGGCCGCCGCGACGTGCGGGTTGGCGCGGCGGAGAGGGTGCTGCGTGCGGTCAGGCATCGGTCGATCTCCACGGCGGCCCGCGACGTCCCGGGCCGAGATAGCGTCTACGTTAATGGCGCGGTGAGAGTTCTTCATTCCGCTCCAGCGCACGCGCGTGCGCCGGAGGCCGAGAAACGGGCGACGTGCGCCACGATCTCGTGAAGCGGCGGCAGCCCCGCCTCCCACGTCGGGTCGAACCACGCTCGCCCCTTCCTCTGCGCGATCAGCAGGAGCTGCCCGACGATTCCGAGGGCGCACAGCCGCGCGGACTGCGGCGTCAGGCCCGGCGCGTTGGCGATCAACGCCTCGATGAGCACCTCCTGCACCGGCTCGATGAACTCCTTCTTGAGCAGGTCGACGGGGAGCTGCGGGTCGAGCATCTCGCGCGCGATCAGCGCCAGGAACATGCGGCCGCGATCGGCGGTCACGAGCGGCTCCAGGAACGCCGCGGCGAACGCCTCGAGGATCTCCTCGAGCGAGCGGGCGGGTTGGGTGCCGTCGCGCAGGCTCGCGATTCGCCGCTCGCGCAGTTCGGCGAAGCGGCGCCGAAACACCTCCTCGTAGAGGTTCTTCTTGCCGCGGAAGTGGTAGTTCACCGCGGCGAGGTTGCAGCCCGCCGCCGAGGTGATGTCGCGCACCGAGGCGGCCGCGAACCCGAACTCGGCGAACAGACCCTCCGCAGTGTCGAGGAGGCGCTCGCGCGTCTGCGCCCCGAGCTCGACGAGAGAGCGGTTGTGAGCCACCGGGAGGTCGGCGTAGTCAGCCATCGTGCGCAGTATATCAAACGTTCGTATGAATCGTCAATGGCCTCGTGGCGCCTCCCTCCGGCGCGCAGGCGCGACGGCCTATTAGAACTTCTCGATGTTGATCCCGGCCTGCTCGAGGACGCTGCCCTCGACGGTGAGCGGCAGCGTGTAGAGGCCGCCGTTGGTGAGCAGCGGCGTGCCCTCGTAGAACTCGTCGGTGTAGACGATCGTCATCGCCCGCACCGGGTTCTCCTGCGGCGCCGACTCCAGGCGCGCGGTGCGCTCGAGCCCCATGCGCAGCATTTCCTCCCAGTCGCGCACGTCGACCGCCTTGCCGGAGTGGTCGGACCTGGTCTCGAAGTTCGGCATCACGCCGGGCCAGAGCTGGATCGCCGGGTCGAGCACGCCCCAGCGCGCGAGCGCCGCCATCTCCTTCGCCGCCTGCTCGTAGAGGCGGTCGAACAGCGGCACCCAGTCGCCGAGCCGGTGGACGTCGGCGCGCGGGTAGACGGGGCAGAACGACGTGAGCGCCGCCGCGTTGGCCCCGAACGCCGCCACCAGGTCGGAGTCGAACGTGGTCCCGCCCCAGAACACCACGTCGAGCACCAGCGCCGGGCGGCCCAGCCCCTTGCGGTGATACATCCCCGCGAGCTCGTCATTCATCACCCGTTTGAGAGCCGCGAGGCCGGTCGAGCTGTGCAGCGCGCGGGCGATGTAGATCGCGATGACCGGGCGCTGCAGCCCGGCCTCGTCGAGCACCGGGCGGCCGTCCTGGGTCTGGAGGAACAGGTAGTCGTCCTGGTGCTTCTTGATCACCTCGTCGGCGATCCACTCGAAGTCGTCGACCAGCTGCCGCCGCAGCCGGGGGTTCGCGACGTCGAGTTCGCCGGCGGCCAGGCCGGTCTTCCAGTACGAGCGGATCGCGGTGTCGTAGTAGACGAAGAACTTCATCCCGGCCGCGCCCACGAGCGGGATCACGCGCAGCAGGTTCTCCGCCTGGTACGCGGTCGGCAGCGGCGAGCCGTCGGGGCGCCGCTCCCCGGGCCGGCCGGTGAGCACGCCGGCGATCACGTCGACGCCGTTGGCGCGCAGCTGCGAGAACATCGCCCGGTAGTGCTCGGTATCGTCGGAGCTGAACGGCTCCAGCGGCTGCACCGCCGCCTTGGCGAAGCTGGATTTCGTGTACCAGGTGTAGAGCGTGTGCACGATCAGCGGGTCGGTCGCGGTCACGGGCGCGAGCCGGTGCGGCGGCGCCGGCGTCGCCTCGCCGGCATCCGCGGCCGCCGCGGCGAGCGGCCACGCGCACAGCAGCGCGGCGCCGATCCAGCTCAGGCGGGCGAGTCGTCGTGCGTCCGGGACCCTCATGTCCGAGGCTTGTGCAACACCGGTGCCACGGCACACGATGTCTCGGAGGCTGGCTTGCACCTCCCGGCGTCACCCACAGGAGACGCCCGCGCGGGGTCAGGCGATCTCGAGCCGGTGGACGAGCAGCGAGGGGGTGGTGACGGCGCAGGCGAGGGAGAAGCTCTCGCTGTCGCGGCCGGTCGCGAGCAGGCCGGCGAGCAGGCGGCCGAACGAGCCGCGCACGGTGACGAGCGGGTGCGTCGCGACCGGGGCGCCGCCGCGGATCGCGACCGCGGCGGCGCGCAGCGCGAACGTCTGGCGCCCGCCGTCGACCTCGACCGGGCCGGCCGGCAGCGCGAGGTAGAACCCGTGCTCGAGGCGGGCGAGCAGCTCCGACTGCGACTGGGCGGCCGCCGTGCCGACGACGAGGTTGGCGGGGCCGGCGTGCGGCGGGCGGCGGTACGAGGGACGCACGGCGCCGCCGGGCGAGCCCCCGGCACGCGCCGCGTCGGCCCAGGTGGCGAGCCGCTCGCGCACCGCGCCGC
>DAIDOU010000107.1 GCA_027458945.1 Acidobacteriota bacterium | reverse complement strand
TCGTGCGGCGCTTCCGCGAGCAGGTGCCAGTCGAGGCTCTCGTCGTGGCGCCACTCGCGCCATTGCCCGAACTCGCCGCCCATGAACAGCAGTTTCTTCCCCGGCTGCGCCCACATGTACGCCAGCAGCAGGCGCAGGTTGGCGAAGCGCTGCCAGGCGTCGCCCGGCATCTTGTCGAGCAGCGACCCCTTGCCGTGCACCACCTCGTCGTGCGACAGCGGCAGGACGAAGTTCTCGTGGAACGCGTACAGCTGCCGAAACGTGAGCTGGTCGTGGTGGTACTTGCGGTGCACCGGGTCGCGGCGCACGTACTCGAGGGTGTCGTGCATCCACCCCATGTCCCACTTGTAGCCGAAGCCGAGCCCGCCGACGTAGGTCGGTCGCGACACCATCGGCCATGCGGTCGACTCCTCCGCCGTGGTCTGGACGTCCGGGTGGCGGCGGTAGATCTCCTCGTTGGTGCGGCGCAGGAACTCGATCGCCTCGAGGTTCTCGCGGCCGCCGAAACGGTTGGGGACCCACTCCCCCTCGGCGCGGGAGTAGTCGAGGTAGAGCATCGACGCCACCGCGTCGACGCGCAACCCGTCGGCGTGGTACGCCGACAGCCAGTACAGCGCGTTCGAGGCGAGGAAGCTGCGCACCTCGTTGCGGCCGTAGTTGAAGATGTAGCTCCCCCAGTCCGGGTGATACCCCTGGCGCGGGTCGGCGTGCTCGTACAGGTGTGTGCCGTCGAAGTACGCGAGCCCGTGCTCGTCGGAGGGGAAGTGCGACGGCACCCAGTCGAGAACCACCGCGACACCGGCGCGGTGCAGGGTGTCGACGAGGAACATGAAGTCTTGCGGCGTTCCGTAGCGGCTGGTGGGCGCGAAGAAGCCGGTGACCTGGTACCCCCACGAGCCGTAGAACGGGTGCTCCATCACCGGCATGAACTCGACGTGGGTGAAGCCCATCCGGCTCACGTACTCGGCGAGCCGAGGCGCGAGTTCGCGGTAGGTGAGGAGGCGCCCGGGGTCGTCCGGCGAGCGCATCCACGAGCCGAGGTGGACCTCGTAGATCGCAATCGGCGCGTCGCGGCGGTTCGTGGCGGCGCGGCGCTGCATCCACTCCGCGTCGCCCCACTCGTACGCCAGGTCCCAGACGACCGAGCCGGTCCGCGGCGGCGTCTCCTGGCGCACGGCGAACGGGTCGGCCTTGTCGACGCGGTAGCCGTGCTGGCGCGAGCGCACGTGGTACTTGTACAGCGCCCCACGCTCGAGCCCGGGGACGAACCCCTCCCAGATCCCCGAGCCGCCGCGCGGCGCCAGCGCGTGGCTGTCGGGTGACCAGCCGTTGAAGTCGCCGCAGACCGAGACGGCCTCGGCGTTGGGCGCCCACACCGCGAAGGCGACGCCCGCCTCGCCGCCGGCGCTCGTCGGGTGCGCGCCGAGCTTCTCCCAGAGCGTGAAGTGGGTCCCCTCGTTGAAGAGGAAGAGGTCGTCGCCGGTGAGCAGGCTGACGTCGTGGCGGACC
>DAIDOU010000106.1 GCA_027458945.1 Acidobacteriota bacterium | reverse complement strand
CTGGTCGACGGGCGTGGGGTCCCGCTGTCGATCTGCGTCACCGGGGCCAACCGGAATGATGTCACGCAACTGGAGACGCTCCTGGACACCCTCGTGTGCCGCCCGCGACGCCACCGCCGGATGCACCTGCTCGCCGACCGCCGCTACTCCGGCCAGCCGGCGCTGGATGCCGTCACCGAGCGGGGCTACCACCCCCGGATCCGCCAGAAGGGCAAGGCCCGGCGCGGCCGGCCGCCCAAGTACCGGCGCTGGGTCGTGGAGGCGGCGTACAGCTGGTTCAACCGGTTCCGCAAGCTCCTCGTTCGCTTCGAGAAGCTCCACGACAGCTACCTGGCTCTCGTCCATCTCGCGGCTGCCATCATCTGTTTCCGCAAGGCCATCCCTATTTATGGATAGATCCTAAGTAACTCGCCGTTCGAAGACGTCCAGCCTGGCCTCATCCAGCTCGCAGAAGATGCACCTGTCGAACGGTGGCGTCGCCTCCAGTGCCAGGAGTGGTGTGCCGGGGACGATTCGCGCGCTACCCTCCAGCCGAGCACGGCCAGTGCCGGCAAACAGGTTGAGGTACACATCAACCTGCCACTTCTTTCGCGTTGCTCTGGCGAACGTGGCCGCATATGACCGAACGAGGCGGTATTTCTCCTCGCCCAATTCCCCGACAAGAGAAGTCAGGAGTCCGTCGTCAACAAGCTGCGGTAGTCCCTTCGTCAGAGCGTGGCCTCGCGTACTTGCCGTCAAGAGCGGTAAGGGCAGCTAGGATCCCAGACATGACATCGAGATGCTGGGTGGCGGTCCTCTCGACCAGCACGTCAGGTTCTGTTACCGCCGCTTGCCGGCGGGGGCGGGGAAGTAGGTGGCGCTCGGGCGGCGCGGCTCCCACGGGGAGATCCACTGCGAGCGCGGGTCGCGGTCCTCGGCGGCGGTGACCTCGTGCTCCTCGGCGGGGGCCCACGGCTCCGCTTTCTTGCGGCCCTTGGCGTCGATCGCGTCGAGCTCCCTGTGCGCGATCTCGCGGATGTCCTTGCGCAGCCCCTGCGCCGCGATCTCCTCGGTGAACTTCCGCCGCCCGTCGACGAGGTCCGCGACGTACGCCTCGACCTGCTCGTCGGAGTAGAAGTTCTTGGCGTCGTAGGCGGCGAGGTCGGTGCCCTCGGAGGTGACGACGTACTCGGTGCCGAGGCGGCCCCGAGCGTACTCGTTGCTGCCGCGCAGGTCGCCGCGCTGCAGCGCCGCCATCAGGTCGATCGGCACGCGCGTCACCTTGCGCACCTGCTTCTTCTTGCCGGTGGCCTTGTCGATCTCGATGATCTCGCCGACGCCGCCGGTGTTGTACTGGAAGAAGTGCACCTTGCCCGGGTAGCGGGCCACGAGGTCGGTGACGATGTCGTGGAACGCGTTCACCTTGCGGCCCTGGGCGCCGATGATGAAGTCGTCCATGCCGACGATGCGCACGCTCTCGCCGGCCTTCGCCGGCACAGTGGCGAACGAGTGCGTGGACTCGCCCCACAGGTACGCCATCACGCCCTGCTCCGGCGTCAGGCGCTGCGCGAACGGCATGATCGTGCCGCGCCGGGTGATGAACGCGAACACGATGCCGTCCACCTCGTCGAGGTTGGCGGTGTTGATCGTGTCGGCGCAGATCGACTCCATCTTCTTGCCGCGCCTGACCTTGAGCTCGCGGCGGTCGAGCACGCCGCGGCCGTTCTCGCCGAGGCGCTCGTCGAGGAAGTCGATCCTCCCCTTGGCGTCGACCATGACGTTCTCGAGCAGGGCGGTCTTGTGCGAGAGCGCGTGGTACATCGCCTCCTGCAGCCGGACGTCGACGTCAGTCTTGACGTAGAAGCCGAGCTCGGTGCCGTACGAGGAGCCGTCACGGCGCAGGAAGACGATATCGTCCTGGGAGACCCACGTCCCCTCACCCGCCCCGGAGTCGAGGCCGAGCTGGTGGCAGCTCCACGTCGACTTGCCCGTGGCCGTCAGGCCGAACATGAACACCGCGTAGGTCTTGAGCTTGCCGGAGCGGACGTCGCGGGCGCGCACGAGCTTGGTGCCGGCGTGCAGGCCGAGCATGCCGCGCCCGTCGGCGCGGAACATCCCCTGGCGCAGGAACCCCTTCTTGCACTCGCCGGTGTAGTCGGTGCCGAGGGCGATGTTGATGTCGTGCTCGGGGATGGTGAGCACCTGCATGCGCAGCTGGTGCTCCTGCGGCACGTCGATCATGGTGAACTCGGGGCCCGGCCGCGACTTCTTGACGTCGCCCATCGTCATCGCCCACTCGTAGGCGAGGCGGTAGTTCTT
>DAIDOU010000105.1 GCA_027458945.1 Acidobacteriota bacterium | reverse complement strand
CGCCCCGGCCGCGCCGGCGACGGCGCCCGGCGCCCAGCCTCCGGCCGGTGGCCAGCCCGCACCGGCGGCGGCGCCGACGCTCGAGCCCGCGCAGCTGTACAACACCGCGTACGAGGACTACCTGCGCGGCAACTTCGACCTCGCGATCCAGGGCTTCAGCGAGTACGCGAAGCGGTACCCCACCACCGATCTCGCCGACAACGCGCTCTACTGGATCGGCGAGTGCTACTACTCGAAGAAGCAGTTCAAGGAGGCGATCGACGCCTTCACGCAGCTGCTCAACAACTACAAGACCTCCGACAAGGCGGCCGCCGCCCTGCTCAAGAAGGGCCTCGCCTACCTCGAGCTCGGCGACCGCTCCCAGGCGGTGATCAACCTGCAGTACGTGCTCTACGAACACCCCGGCACCAGGGAGGCCAAGCTCGCCCGCGAGCGCCTGGCCGCCCTCGGCGTCAAGGTGAAGTGATCCGAAGCGGTTCAAGGGAGAGTTCATGGCAAAGAGGATCAAGTCGGGACTGAAGCGCCGTCGGCAGAACGAGGTTCGCCGCAACCGTAACCGCGCCGTTCGCACGCGCGTGCGCAACGCCATCAAGGCGCTACGCACCGCGATCACCGCCGGCGACACGACCCAGGTCAAGGAGCTGTTGCCCCGCACCGTATCGATCATCGAAGGCGGCGTGCGCAAGGGCGTCTTCCAGCGCAACACCGCGTCGCGGTACAAGTCGCGCCTGAGCGTGCAGGCCAACGCGGTGCTCAACGCCAAGCAGGGGTAACCCGTGGGTCCCCTCGCCCCGTTCCCCTCGGCGCCGCTTTACCCCGAACGGCTGCTCCGGCGCGGCAAGGTGCGGGACGTCTACAAGGCCGAAGGCGATTCCCTGGTAATCGTCGCGAGCGACCGGATCAGCGCGTTCGACGTCGTCCTCGAGCCCGGGGTCCCGGGCAAGGGTGCGGTCCTCACCCAGCTCTCGAACTTCTGGTTCGCGACGCTGCGGGAGATCGTGCCCAACCACCTGCTCGCGACCCGCCTCGAGGATCTTCCGGCGCCGTTCGCCGGGGAGCCCGCGCTGGCTCTGCGTTCGTGCCTGGTGCGGTCGGTCCGCATTGTCCCCGTCGAGTGCGTGGTGCGCGGCTTCATCGTCGGGTCGGGGTGGAAGGGGTACCGCGAGCGGGGATCGGTGTGCGGGGTTCGCCTGCCCGGCGGCCTGCGCCAGGCCGACCGCCTGCCGGCGGCGATCTTCACGCCGTCGACCAAAGCGGAGGTCGGCCACGACGAGAACATCTCGTTCGACGAGGTCGTCCGCCTCGCCGGCGGCGACCTCGCCGAGCGCCTGCGCTCGGTTTCCCTCGCGCTGTACGCCCGCGCGGCGGCGCTCGCCGAGGCGCGCGGCATCATCATCGCCGACACCAAGTTCGAATTCGGACTCGACGAGCGCGGCGACCTCGTCTGGGCGGACGAGGCGCTGACGCCGGATTCGTCCCGCTTCTGGCCGGCCGACGCCTACCGCCCGGGCGGCAACCCGCCCTCGTTCGACAAGCAGTTCGTCCGCGACTGGCTCGAGGCCAGCAACTGGAACAAGCAGCCCCCGGCGCCGATGCTGCCGCCCGACGTGGTGGCGCGCACGCAGGCCCTGTACCTCGAGGCGTATCGCCGCCTCACCGGCGCCGAGCTTTCCCTCGCGTAGCGACGCCGGGTCAAGGGGAGAGGGTAGAGGGTAAAGGGCAAAGGGTAAAAGGGAAGACAGAGGCGTGTGCCTCGTCGTTCCTTTCCTCTCTTCCCTCTCCCCTCTCCCCTTGACCAGTTCCCTCGTCAACCCAACTCTTTACACTTCCCCGCTTTCCCGCTCCTCCGCTCCCCTGCTCCTCCCCTCCCCCGCGGCGCTTCCGTTCCGGCCGGTTGCTGGCTATACTTCCCGGACTCTGTGCGACGGGAGGTCGCCCGCTCATGGCATCAAGCCCAGTCCCCAGCGAGAAGATCCGCAACGTGGCGGTGGTCGGTCACTCCTCCACCGGCAAGACCACCTTGATTTCGGCGATGCTGTTCGACAGCAAGGAGGTCAGCCGCCTCGGCAAGGTGGACAAGGGGAACGCGGTTACCGATTTCGACGACGAGGCCATCGAGCGCAAGATCACGATCGGTACCGCCATCGCGTTCGCTCACCACCGCGGGCACAAGCTCAAC
>DAIDOU010000104.1 GCA_027458945.1 Acidobacteriota bacterium | reverse complement strand
CTTCCGAGCCGCGCCGCGGCCAGGAACTCCGCCACCGCCACCTCCGGGTTCGCCGCCAGGGCGCGCACGATCCCCTCCCACGCCTCCCAGAGGACCGGCGTCGCGGCGAACGCCCGCAGCAGCTCGACCCAGCGCTCGGGGGCGATCGCGGCGACGTCGACGCCGGCCCGCCGCAGCCCGACGAGGCGCTCGCCGAACAGGAGGCAGGCGCGGCGCAGGTCGGCGCCGGCCTCGGCGACGACCAGGTCCACCAGGCGCGCGCCGCCGCGGCGGATCAGGTAGCGGATCGTCGCGGTCGGGACCCCGGCCGCGGCGTAGCGCGCCTCCCGCTCCCACGGCCGCGGGGCGAGGCCCGCCTGCAGCGCCTCGACCCGCTCCCGCGTCACCCGGGTCGGAGGGGAGTCGGTGTCGGGGTACATCCGGTCGGGACCGGGGAGGATGCGTTCGAAGTCGGTCGAGCCGTCGGCGAACGGCTGCCGCGTCTCGTTCGGGACCCCGTCCACCGCGTCGCGGTAGCGCAGCCGGATCTCGTCGGCGGCCGTGACGGTGTCCTCCTCCGGCCCCCACACGACGACCACCGCGTCGTCCGCCTCGCAGTGCAGCCGAGCGCGCACCCGGCGCAGCTCCTGCAGCGCGCCGCGCTCGTCGGGCCACTTCTCCGAGTGCAGCAGGATCGGGCGCTGGTCGAGGTCGGCGATCACCCGGACCCGGCCGGCGAGCTCGTGCGCGAACGTCAGCTCCGGCTGCGTCGGCCACGACAGCGTCCCGACCAGGCGCGGCAGCCGCACGGCGCGGACCGTGAACGCCCCGCGGCCGAGCTCGAAACCGGGGCGCCGCTCCTCCTGCGCCACCCAGCGCTCCCACGGCTCGCGCCGCAGCACGACGATCTCCGACGCGGCGAACAGGTCGGTGACGTCGGCGCTCTCGAGCGCGACCGCGTCCGGGGTCGTGTAGCCGCGCCGGCGCAACTCGTCGCGCAGCGTGAGCAGGTTCACCTGCCGCACGGCCTCGCCGTGCACGAGCCGGCGCGCCCACCCCGCCTGCGGCACCCCCTTGATCTCGACGCGGCGACCGCCGCGCACCGAGACGTTGACGTCCTGGCGGCTGGCGCCGATCCCGACGCGGACGTGGCCGGTCGAGCGGCACACCCGGCCGATGAGCAGGATCGCCTCCTCGACCTCCTCAGGCGTGCGCAGGTCGGGGCCGGTCACGGTCTCGATCAGCGGCATGCCGAGGCGGTCGGTGCGCCAGACGATCAGGTGGCCGCGGTCGGAGACCTCGCGGCACGAGTCCTCCTCGACGCTCACCTGCGTGATCGTGATCTCGCGCCCGGCGAACGGCAGCCAGCCGTTGACCCCGACGATCGCAGTGCGCTGGAAGCCGGTGGGGATCGAGCCGTCGAGGTACTGCTTGCGCGCGATGTGCACCTCGTCGACGATGTCGCACCCCAGCATCAGGCACTGCTCGATCGCCACGTCGACCGCCTGCTGGTTGACGAGGAACGGCGGGGTGTCGTCCATCTCGTAGGTGCAGACGTTGTCCTCGTGCAGCAGGTAGATGATGTTCTTCTTGGTCTTGAACTCCATCAGCGCGGTGCCGTCGTACTCGCCGAGCTCCGACAGCGTCGGCCGCATGTGCCGCAGCACCTCGCCGTCGTGCGTCGTCGTGTAACGGCGCGCCGGGCAACGGCAGAACATCTTGCGGTCGGTGAGCAGCTGCTGGTGGACCTCGAGGCCGGCGATCAGGCCGACCTGGGCGTAGTCGATCGCGTGGGACACGCCGCGCCTCCGGGTGCGAGCGCGCGGGGCGCGCGCCGGGCCCGCCGATCATAGCATCGCGCCGGCGAGCGCGGCCGGCGCCGCGTCACGACGAGGCGCCGAGGATCGCGCGCTGGAGCGCGATGTTGTCGCGGTGGCCGGTGAACTCGGCGGTGACCTTGCCGCGCACCGGATAGCCGAGCAGGTAGAGGTCGCCGATGATGTCGAGGACCTTGTGGCGCACGAACTCGTCCGGGAAGCGCAGCTCGGTGTTGATGACGTCGTCCTCGCCGACGAGGATGAAGTTGTCGAGCCGGCCGCCGGTGCCGAGCCCGAGCTCGGCCATCATCGGCAGGTCGCGCATGAAGCCGAAGGTGCGCGCCGGGGCGATCTCGGCCTTGAACGCGGCGAAGTCGGTGAGGGCGAAGTCGTAGAACTGCTCCCCGATCGGCGGCGGGTAGCGCAGCCGGTAGGAGACGGAGAACGTCTCGGCCGGCTCGATCACCAGGCTCTTCCCCGCGCCGCCCACCTCGTAGCGGCGGTCGATGACCAGCTCGCGGCGCGCCACCCCCTGGTCCTCGACCCCGACCGCCTCCAGCCGCTCGCAGAACTCCAGCGCGGAGCCGTCGAGCACCGGGATCTCGCCGTGCACCTTGACGAGCAGGTTGGTGATGCCGGCCGCGTGCAGCGCGGCGAGCAGGTGCTCGACGGTGCGGATGCTCTCGCCGTCGCGGGAGAGCGTGGTCGCGTACTCGGTCTCGGCCACCGAGCCGAGGTGCGCCGGGATCTGCGTCCCCTTCGGCAAGGTGAGGAAGTGGATGCCGCTGTCGGGCGGCAACGGCTGCACCGTCATCCCGGTGCGGCCGCCGGAGTGCAGGCCGATGCCGTAGATCACCGTCCCGGCGCCGACCGTCCGCTGCGGGGCCGTCCCCAGCCGCAGCAGCGGCAGCCCGGGAGGCGGAAGGAACGTGCGCTCGTGCTCCGGCTCCGCGGCGATCTCGAGGGGGGCGCCGCCACCCTTGGCCGCCAGCGCCCCGGTGAGCGCCTCGAGAACGCGGGCATAGGCGAGCGGCTTCTCGAGGTAGTCGTACGCCCCGAGCTTGATCGCCTTGACCGCCGTCGGCGCGCTGCCGTGGCCGGAGATCATGATCACGGCCGCGTCCGGGTCGAGCCGGCGGATCGCCTGCAACGTCTCGAGGCCGTCCCGGTCCGGGAGCCAGATGTCGAGGAACACCACGCCGGGCCGGCGCGTGCGGTACAGCTCGAGCGCCTCGGCGCCGCTTCCGGTGGCCAGCGTGCGGAACCCCTCGTCCTCGAGGACGTGCGCCAGCTCGGTCCGGATCCCGGGCTCGTCGTCGACGATCAGCACCAGCGCTTTCACCGTTCGAGTGTGCGGCCAAGCCCGGCCCCGGTCAAGCCCGGGGAGCGCCTGGAAAGCGGTGCGGGCCGCCTCGGGTGGCCTGACAACCGGCGTCCGGAAGGGGTACACTTCGGCGTCGAGTTGTGACGGCAAATTCCACCCGCGAGGACGGACCATGAGCACAGCCAAGATCATCTGGACCAAGGTCGACGAGGCCCCGGCGCTGGCGAGCTACGCCCTGCTGCCGATCGTGCGCGCCTACACCAAAGACTCCGGCGTCGAGTTCGAGATCCGCGACATCTCCCTCGCCGGGCGGATCATCGCGGCGTTCCCCGAGAAGCTGACCGCGGCGCAGAAACTCCCCGACCACCTCGCGGAGCTCGGCGAGCTGACCAAGCGGCCGGAGGCCAACATCATCAAGCTGCCCAACATCAGCGCCACCGTGCCGCAGCTGCGCGCCGCGATCAAGGAGCTGCAGGAGAAGGGGTACGACATCCCCGACTACCCCGAGGAGGCGAAGAGCGAGGCGGACAAGGCGCTGCAGAAGCGCTTCGCCGTCTGCCTCGGCTCCGCGGTCAATCCGGTCCTGCGCGAGGGCAACGCCGACCGCCACGCGGCGGCCGCGGTGAAGAAGTTCGCCCAGAAGAACCCGCACAAGATGATGAAGCCGTGGCCGGCCTCGGGCTCGAAGGCGCGCGTCGCCTACATGAGCCGCGGCGACTTCTACGGCACCGAGACCTCGACCACCCTCGACCACCCGACCGAGGTCCGGATCGAGTTCGTCGCCGCCGACGGGGCCGTGACCGTCCTCAAGCCGAAGCTGGCGCTGCTGGCGGGCGAGATCATCGATTCCGCGGTGATGCGCGTCGCCGAGTTGCGCACGTTCTACGCCGAGCAGATCGAGGCCGCCAAGCGCGACGGCGTGCTGCTCTCGCTCCACCTCAAGGCGACCATGATGAAGGTTTCCGACCCGATCATGTTCGGCCACGCCGTGTACGTGTTCTACCGCCAGGCGCTCGACAAGCACGCCGCGACGCTCAAGCAGATCGGGGCCAACGTCAACAACGGCCTCGCCGACATCCTCGCCAAGCTCGACCGCCTCCCCGCCGAGAAAAAGGCGGAGATCGAGGCCGACATCGCCGCAGTCTACGAGACCCGGCCGGCCCTCGCCATGGTCGACTCGCGCCGCGGCATCACCAACCTGCACGTACCCAACGACGTCATCGTCGACGCCTCGATGCCGAACGTGATCCGCGACGGCGGCAAGATGTGGAACAAGAACGACGAGTTGCAGGACGTCGTCGCGATGGTGCCGGATCGCTGCTACGCGACGATGTACGCCGAGATCCTCGAGGACGCCAAGCGCCACGGCCAGTTCGACCCGGCCACGATGGGCGACGTCTCCAACGTCGGCCTGATGGCGCAGAAGGCGGAGGAGTACGGCTCGCACGACAAGACGTTCGAGGTCCCGGGCGCCGGGACCGTGCGGATCGTGGACGCCGCGGGCGCCACGCTGCTGTCGCAGACGGTCGCCGCCGGCGACATCTTCCGCATGTGTCAGGCCAAGGACGCCCCGATCCAAAACTGGGTCGGCCTCGCCGTGTCGCGGGCGCGCGCCACCGGCTCGCCGGCGATCTTCTGGCTCGACGAGGGGCGCGCGCACGACGCCCAGATCATCAAGAAGGTGAAGAAGTACCTGCCCGAGCACGACACCACCGGCCTCGACATCCGCATCATGAAGCCGGTCGACGCGATGCGGTTCTCCCTCGAGCGCATCCGCCGCGGCTTGAACACGATTTCGGTCACCGGCAACGTCCTCCGCGACTACCTCACCGACCTGTTCCCGATCCTCGAGCTCGGCACCAGCGCGCGCATGCTCTCGATCGTGCGCCTGATGAACGGCGGCGGGATGTTCGAGACCGGCGCCGGCGGCTCCGCCCCCAAGCACGTGCAGCAGTTCCTCAAGGAAGGCCACCTGCGCTGGGACTCGCTCGGCGAGTACTGCGCCCTGATGCCGTCGCTCGAGCTCGTCGCCGAGACCACGGGCAACGCCAAGGCCAAGCTGTTCGCCGCGACGCTCGAGACCGCGATCACCAGGTACCTCGAGGCCGGCAAGCTGCCATCGCGCAAGGTGAACGAGATCGACAACCGCGGCGCCACGTTCTACCTGGCGCTGTACTGGGCGCAGGCGCTGGCGGCGCAAGGCGAGGACGCCGCGCTGGCCGCCCGCTTCGCCCCGGTGGCCAAGGCGCTCGCCGCGAACGAGGCGAAGATCGCCGCCGAGCTGCTGGCCGCACAGGGCTCGGCGGTCGACCTCGGCGGCTACTACTTCCTCGACGACGCCAAGGCCGGCGCGGCGCTGCGCCCCAGTCCGACGCTCAACACGATCATCGACGCGCTGGCGTGACCCGGGGCGGGCGCTCGCCCGCCGTCACGGCCACAGTGGCCGGTGAACCTCCAAGCGGGGGTGGCGCCTTGCCGCCTCCGCCCGCACCGCTTGCCTACGGCCGGCCGCTGCCGGTCTCTTCGGACCAAGGTGACGCCGGCGCGGGCCGATCGCCTCGCACGAAAGCCGGCCAATTGGCGCCAGCTTCCGCGCGGGTCACCGAGGATCGCCGCTGTGGGGCGGCGTCCCCCCTGCAGCGGCCCCGGCGGGGCTCATCGGGTCTCCCGGCATGTAGCATCCCGACGCGACTTCCAGGGCGAGCCCGAGATCGGCCTGCTCCGCCCTGAGGCGCACCACGGCCATGGCCTGTGACAGGTACGCCGCGCGGGCGGCCTGCGCCGCGACCAGGTCCACGGCACCGGATGCCGTTGCTTTCTCGTAGGCCTCGGCCACCACCTGCAGGGAGGGGAGCACCGCGTGTGCGGTCTGCAACCGCTCTCGAACGGTGGCCAGGTCGGCCAGGATCTGGGCCACGTCCGCTCGCGCAGCGAAGAGCCGAGCCGCGAAATCGTCATGGAGCTGCTGGCGGGTCGCCGAGGCGTAGGCCACTCGTCCCTGGCCGCGGTCGAACAGCGGGAGCTGGATGGCTACGCCGTACCCCGTGGTCACGACGTTGTCCGTGTCGCGGGCGTGGCTGAGATCGATGCCGATGTCCGG
>DAIDOU010000103.1 GCA_027458945.1 Acidobacteriota bacterium | reverse complement strand
GGCGGATCTCGGGCGCGTCCGAGACGAACGCGATCAAGGTCTCCAGGCTGGTGGCGAAACCCTCGTCGAACGCCGTGCCGCGGTCGGTGAGCGCCGCGACCGTGTGCGGGATCGCGGCGATCTCCCGCCTCGGGACCAGCCGCCCGCCTGCCAGCATCGCGAGCGCAACATGGCCGGTCTCATGCAGCAGGGTGGCGGCGAACCGCCACGACTCGGGGCCGAGGCGGACGTAGGCGGCGCGCGGGTGCTCCTCGATCCCGGCCGCGCCGCGAAGGCGGAACCCGACCGCGCTGCTACTGCCGTCGGGGACGATCGCGATCGTGTACTCGGCGGGTTGCGCCGCGGCGCCGTACCGTGCCGCCGCGACCGCTCGCGCCCGAGAGTACAGGTCGAGCGCCCAACGCGCGGCCTCGTTGTCAAGGTCGCCGGCGAGCGACGCGAGGCGGGCCGGGTCGGTGATCGGCCGGAAGCAGGGGAGCGCGCCCGCCGGCGCCTGCGGGTCCGGCTCCACGAAGCAGGCACCCACCCGGGCGGCCACCGGTGGCGCGCCCGCGCCGGCCGCCAACGCGGGGGCCGTCATCGCCAGCGCCAGCGCCGCGAGCCCAGATCCGAGCATCACCCGCATCGCCACCCCCAGCGCCATGGTAATCCGGATCGCGCCGTCACGCCGCTGGTAGAATCGTGCCGGGAGTTCCGGTGCCGGAGAACACAGCCCAGGCCGAAGCGGCTCCGTACTATGCGGCGGCGCGCACTCTCGCGGAGTACGTGAGGCTCTGCCTCGACCGCCACGCGCCGCGGACGTTCCTTGCCGAGCTCGGCGGACCGTCGATCACCTACGGCGAGGCGCGCGAGAGTATCGCCGCCATCCATCGCACGTTGCGCCGCGTGGGGGTCAAGGAGGGCGAGCGGGTGGCGCTCCTCGGGGCGAACTCGATCCACTGGGCGCTCGTCTACCTCGCCACCGTCACCTACGGCGCCGTCGCGGTCCCGATCCTCCCCGAGTTCCCCGCGCCCAACGTTCACAACATCCTCAACCTGTCGGAAGCCCGCGTGCTGTTCGTCGCCGCCCCGCTGCTGGAGAAGGTGGCCGGCGGGACGTTCCCCCGCCTCGCGCGCCTGTTCCTCCTCGAGGACCTCAACGCCCTCGAGTTCCACGTCCTCCCGGAGCTGGTCACGAAGCTGCGGGCGAAGGCCGACATCCTGCGCGAGCGCGCCGGCCAGTTCCTCGCCGACCACCACCTCCCGGGCACGCACCACGGCGCCCCGCCGGGCCCCGACGACCTCGCCGCGATCGTCTACACCTCCGGCACCACCGGCAACTCCAAGGGCGTGATGCTGACGCACGCCAACATCCTCACCGACGTCGTCGCCGCCGTCCGCTACGTGCGGCTCTCCCCGGACGACCGCTTCCTCTCCCTTCTTCCCCTCGCCCACACCTACGAGTGCAGTTGCGGCTTCCTCGGGCCGATGTCCGGCGGCGTGTCGATCCACTACCTGCGGGCCAAGCCGAGCCCCACCGTGCTGCAGCACGCGTTCGCCGCGGTCAAGCCCACGATGGTGTTCGCCGTGCCGCTGATCATCGAGAAGATCTACCGCAAGAAGGTCCGCCCGAAGATCGAGGGGCGCTTCGTGACGCGCCAGCTCACCCGCCTTCCCGGCATCCGACGCGCCGTCCACCGCAAAGCGGTGAAGCAGCTCCTCGCCGCGTTCGGGGGCTCCCTGCGCCAGATGGGGTTCGGCGGTGCGCCGCTGTCCCCCGACGTGGAGCGCTTCATGCGCGAGGGCGGGTTCCCCTACTTCGTCGGCTACGGCATGACCGAGTGCGCGCCGCTGATCGCGGGCTGCGGCCTCGGCGAGACGCGCGAGGGGAGCTGCGGTTACCCGGTCGCGGGGATCGAGCTGCGCATCGCGGCGCCCGATCCCGCCAGCGGCGTCGGCGAGGTGCAGGTGCGCGGCCCGATGGTGACGCGCGGCTACTTCAACAACCATGACGCCACGGCGGAGCTGTTCACCGCCGACGGCTGGCTGCGCACCGGCGACCTCGGCACGCTCGACGCCGACGGCTACCTGTACCTGCGCGGGCGCTCGAAGAACATGATCCTCGGGCCATCGGGCGAGAACATCTACCCGGAGGAGATCGAGCACCTCCTCGACCGCTCGCCGCTGGTCGCCGAGTCGCTCGTTGTCAAGGGCGACGATGGCCTCACGGCGCTGATCGTGCCCGACCGCGACGCGCTCGCGCAGGAGCTCAAGCTCTCCGGCCGGCCGGAGGGCGAGGAGCGGGCCCGCGTGCGCGAGGCGTTCCGCGCCGTGCTCGCGGAGGCCAACGACCGGCTCCCGGCGTTCTCGCACCTGACTTCGTTCCAACTGATGGAGGAGGAGTTCGCCAAGACCGCGACCGAGAAGATCAAGCGGCACCTGTACCAGTAGCCCGGCGCGGCCCCGTGCTACGCTGCCGGGCCGCAACGGCTGCAACGACGTGAGGGAGGCGAGCGTGAC
>DAIDOU010000102.1 GCA_027458945.1 Acidobacteriota bacterium | reverse complement strand
GTGCGGCGGTACAGGATCGTCACCTCGGCGCCCATCCGGCGCGACATCGAGGCGGTGTCGGACGACAGGCGCAGCGAGACGCGCGCCGCGTCGACCGCGGTGTCGCCGCCGCCGATGACCACGACCCGGTCGCCGACCGGCAGCTTCTCGTTCGAGTTCGCCCGGTTGAGAAACTCGGTGCCGGTCCACACTCCGGGGCCTTCCTCGCCGGGAAGGCCGAGCTTCTTGCCCTGGTGGGCGCCGATCGCGACGAACACGGCGGCGAAGCCGTCGCGCAGCTCGGCGAGGGAGATCTCCTTGCCCACCGTGGTGGCGCAGCGGATCGCGACCCCGAGGTCGGTGATCTTCTTGATCTCCGCGTCGAGGACCGCGCGCGGGAGACGGTACTCGGGAATCCCGTAGCGCAGCATGCCGCCCGGCTTGGGCAGGCTCTCGAACACGACGACCTGATAGCCGCGGCGGGCCAGTTGGTACGCGCACGACAGGCCCGCCGGTCCGGAACCGATGACCGCGACCTTCTCCGGGAACGGCCCGCCGACGTCGAGTCGGGGCAGCGCCAGGTCGTGGCTGATCCCCCAGTCGCCGAGGGCGCGCTCGACCGAGTTGATCGCCACCGCGCCGTCCTTCTCCTTGCGGTTGCAACTCGCCTCGCACGGGTGCGGGCACACCCGGCCCATCACGGCCGGGAACGGGGTGGTCTCGGCCTCGAGCATCCACGCCTTCGTGTACGCCTCCTCGAGGCTCGTCCCCAGCTTGTCGCGCAGCGCGATCGTGGTCAGCCAGCCGCGGATGTCGTTGCCGCTCGGGCAGTGACCGATGCACGGCGCCGTCTTCTCGACCTGCTGCGGCCGCAGGTTGGATACCTGGGTGGCGCCGCTGCCTCCCATGCGGAGCGGAGGCTTCTTGGTCACCGGCTTGAGAAGGCCCATCGTCGTCCTCGCAATCTTCGTCTCGTGGTTCGTCGCGGCCGATCACCTCCGGGGCCGGAGCCGGCCCCGGAGGCTCGCCGCGATGAGGCTCACGCCTTGTCCGGAGGCAGCGTGATGTAGCTGCCGCCGAGGTACGAGTAGATGCAACGGCCGGAGTCCATCAGCTGGCGGATCGCGTGCTTGCACAGCTCCTTGTCACACTCGGCCGCGCCGAACTTCTCGATCATCGCCTTGGTGAGATCCATGGCCTTGAGGCTCTTCTTGCCGTGGGTCTCGGTCACCAGCTGGAACATCGCCTCGGCAACCTGGTCAACGCCGACAGACATGGGATCCTCCTCGTGTTTCAGACCTGTCGCATGTGGATGGAACGCCTGAACGTCTCGCCGGCGTGCTTGAAGTCGTCGATGTGGTACTTGCTGAACGGGATGTCGGTGAGACGGAAGAAGCTGGGCCAGCCGATCCGCTCGATCCACTCGCCCATGCGCTCGAACTTGCGCGCGTTGGCGGCGTAGGCGTCGACGATCGTGCGGACCGCCCCGACGACTTCCGGCCAGCGCGGCGGGTTGTTGGGCAGGAACGGGATCGCGAGCTTGGAGAACTTCGGCTCGGTGCGGGCGTTGGAGACCTTGCCGCCGACCCAGATCGAGAGCCCGTCGTTCTCGGCGTTGGCGATCTTCATCGCGGGGCAGACGGTGAAGCAGTTGCCGCAGTACATGCACTGCTCCTCGATGATCTCGACCGACTGGACGCCTTCGACCGTCGCCGGGCGCACCGCGCCGGTCGGGCAGGAGGAGACCAGGCTCGGGATCTCGCACATCTTCGGCAGGTCGCTGTGCTTGATCTTCGGGGCCTTGCGGTGGATGCCGAGGATCGCGATGTCGGAGCAGTGCACCGCGCCGCACATGTTGAGGCAGCAGGCGAACGCGATGCGCAGCTTGCCCGGCATGTCCATGTTGGCGAAGTGCGGGTAGAGGTCGTCCATCACCGCCTTGACGACGCCGGAAGCGTCCGATGCGGCGGAGTGGCAGTGCACCCACCCCTGGGTGTGGACGCAGTTGGAGATCGACGGGCCGATGCCGCCGACGGGGAAGCCTTCCTTCTTCAGCGCCGCGATGAGCGGATCGATGTTGGCGGGGTCGCTGAGCAGGAACTCGACGTTGTTGCGGCTGGTGAAGCGCAGGAACCCGCCGGAAAAGCGGTCGGCGAGGTCGGCGAACATCCGGATCGTGACGATCGAGAGCAGGCGCGGCGAGGCGGCGCGCACGGTGAACAGCTTGTCTCCCGACGCGGCGACGTGCACCATCACGCCGGGCTTGAGGATCTCGTGGTACTTCCACTGGCCGTAGTTCTTCTTCACGACCGGGGGCAGGAACTGCTCGTAGTGTGGCGGACCGATGTCGGTTTTTCTCGGAGAGGCGGACATGGGCATCTTCTCCTTTTCTGAAACTCAGGCCTCTTCTTCCACGGTGTCCTGGTAGAAGACGTAGGGGTTGGCGCGCGGCGCGGTGATCATCTCGGGGACGGGCTCGAGGCCGATCTGCTCGAGGAAGTTGCCGAGCCCGAGGCGCTGGATGAACTCGCCCACCCGCTCACGGTTCTTGCCGTACTCGGCCCACAGGTCCCAGATGCGCGAGAGCAGTTCCTTGATCTCCTCGTACGGGGGCTCCATCTTGATGAACGGCACCAGCACGCTGCCGAGCAGCGCGCCGCCGACGATCGGCGCCTTGGCGCCGATGAGGATCGCGGCGCCGCGGTCGTCGCCGGGGGCGAGCGCCTTCGGCATCGCGTTGATGCAGTGCATGCACTTCACGCAGTTGGCGTTGTCGATGGCGAGGGAGGCGCCGTCCCAGCGCATGCAGCGGGTCGGGCAGCGGTCGCACACGTCCTGCTGGATGTCGAGCTTGCCGCTCGCCGCGTACGCCTTGACCTGCTCGGCGTCGACCTTGATGTCGTCGCGCCACACGCCGATGAACGACATGTCGGAGCGCGCCACCGACGCGACGCAGTCGTTGGGGCAGCCGGCGAACTTGAGCTTGTACTTGTACGGGAACGCCGGGCGGTGCAGCTCGTCCTGGTAGGTCTGGGTGAAGTCGTAGCAGGCGCCCATCGTGTCGTAGCACGCCCACTCGCAGCGCGCCTGGCCGATGCAGCAGCTCGGCGTCCGCATGTCGGACCCGGACCCGCCGAGATCGAAGCCCAGGCTCGTGAGCTCGGCGAACGTGGGCTCGAGCGCCTCGGTCTTGCAGCCGAGCAGGACGATGTCGCCGGTCGAACCGTGCATGTTGGTGAGCCCGGAGCCGTGACGCTCCCAGATGTCGGTGATCTTGCGCAGCGCATCCGAGGTGTAGAACCAGGCCGCCGGCTGGTTGATCCGCATCGTGTGGAACTCGGCGACCTCGGGAAAGTCCTGCGGGACGTCCGAGTAGCGCCCGATCACGCCGCCGCCGTAGCCCATCACGCCGACCAGCCCGCCGTGCTTCCAGTGGCCGATGTGCTCCTCGTACGAGCGCTCGAGCACGCCGAGAAGATCGTCCGCCATCGGGGTGTCGGACTTCTTGATCTCCTTGACGAAGCTCGGCCACGGGCCGCTCTCGAGCTCGTCGAGCAGCGGCGTTTCCCTCTTCTTCCTCTCCTCACTCATGGCAGCTCCTTTCGGTGCCTGGACCTCCAACCCCAACCCGACCAGCTCAGTCAAACTCGTGCGAGGTCAACCGTGACGAACGGTCGAGAGCAGGTGCGCTTGCCTTCGGACGGCGAAGTGCCAAGCGCCCCGCTATCGTGTGCTCCCTCGCTACCTCATCCGATCAGCGGCGATGCAACGCCTGTGCCAGTGAGGCTTGATCGGCGGAGCCTGTTCAAGGGTACGTTTTTCCGAGATTTACGAAGTTGCGGCGAGTGCCTGGACCAGCCCGACGGCGCGCTTGTTACGGTGCCGTAACAAGAGGCGAATCGCCTGACGGTGGTCGCCGCGCCCAGAAGCAGGTCCGAACAAACCTGCAACCTCGAGCAGCGGCCGTGATCGCCGGCAAGGCGCCCGCCATCGGGGTGCGAATAGGGATGACCAAGTCGTGCAGGTGCAGTTTGCGTCCGGAGGCGGTGCGGGGTGCCCGGACGTTTCGTTACTGGAATGTGACCTCGCCCCTGGCGGCGAGCGGGTTCCACCACCTCAGCCGAAGCACCTGGCACACCGTCGCCACCCGATGGGAAGGACGGCGTTGACTGCAAGCGCTGGGGTCGAGCTGGACGATCGGCACGGGGTATTACTACTCATACTTGACAAGTGGGAGTAAAGAAACTACAAGACTCATGTGAAGCTTTCCACAAGACCCCGATATGGGCTGCGACTGATGCTCGACCTGGCCCGCAATGCCGGTACCGACATGCCCACCAGCCTGGCCACCGTGGCCGACAACGAGCACCTGTCGCGTGGCTACCTCGAGCAACTCGCCCGCTCGCTGCGGACCGCGCAACTCCTCCGAGGTACCTGCGGCAGGGGTGGCGGCTACCGACTCTCCCGTGAGCCCGAGGAGATCACCGTCCGCTCGGTGATCGAAGCGGTGATCGGGCCGATCAACATCGTCGAGTGCGTCGAGAACCCGGACGTGTGCGACCGCTCGGACCGCTGCGAGTGCCGCGGCATCTACGCGCTGATCAACCGGCGAATCACGGAGGCATTGCAGAGCTTCACCCTCGGTGACCTCCTGGACCCGGAGCGAGTGAGGTGCCTGACCGCGAGAGCGACCGCTGCGACGGTGGTTCCTGTGGGGCGCAGCCAGCGCGGGAAAAGTGCTGCACGAGCGAGACAACGATCGGCCGCCCGGCGAGGCGGCGATTCCGGCGGCTGTCCTGGAGGGTAGGCCATGGCGGAGCGGAAGGTCGGAGACAAGATCATCAAGGTGATCCGCGGAGACATCACGGACCTGCCGGTCGAGGCGTTCGTGTACGACATCACCGCGGACTGCAAACTCTCCTCGGGCTACGGAGGCGCGATCGCCTCGCGAGGCGGCAAGGCTATCCAAGACGAACTCGCCACGTTCGGCACCCTCGCGACCGGCGAGGCGACGGTCACCTCGGGTGGCAACCTGAAGGCGAAGCTCATCATTCACGTCAACGGGCCGAAGTTCCATGAGCCGGATACGAAAGTCAAACTCGCCCGAACCGTGCAGAGTGCCCTCAGGCAGGCCGACGAGAACGGCATCACGGTGGTGGCGTTCCCGCCGATCGGCGCCGGGCTCTACCAGGTCCCCCTGGATCTGAGCGCCAAGGTCATCGTCGACACGGTGAGCGAGCATCTCAAGAACTCGACGACCATCAAAGAGGTGCTTCTGGTCGCATTCGATGCGCGCGAGTACAAGCCGTTCGAGGTTGCCATCAATGGAGGAAACTGAAGATGCCAGCGCATGAGCCATCGCCGTTCCTCCATGCCGTCGAGATCACCCACTGGCTTGCCCTTGGCGTCATGGTTGTGGTGTACACACTGCGAATCCGCTGGCTGCTGTCGTTCCGGGCCACGCGCGATCGGCAGAGGCCCAGCAACTCGCATCGCACAGACGCGCGGCGCGGCGCCTACTACTCGCTCGCAAACGTGCTGATGCCCTGGGCCATGGAAAGCACACGTCGCGGTTTTGCGTTCTACATGACGTTCGCGTTGTTTCACCTCGGTGTCGTCGCCGGCATCTCACTGGCGTTTCTCTCGACGGTCGCCCGGCCCTTCCTGCGGCACCCCGTGGTATCGGCCACGATACTTGGGCTGCTCTTCGCCGCGTTCGCAATCGGTCTCTACCGCATCGGGCGCCGTCTCCTGCGCCCGGTGATGAAGCTGATCTCGACACCCGACGACTACTTCTCGATCGTCATGCTGACGAGCTGGTTCTTCCTCGGCATCCTGACCGAACTGTCGATCATCAGCCGGCTCGCCGGCGAGGGGTACGCGGTCGGTTACCTCCTGCTCACCAGCTTCTTTCTCCTGTATGTGCCGTTCTCCAAGATCTCTCACTACCTGTACTACCCTTTCACCCGCATTTGGCTGGGCCGGACGCTCGGTCACCGCGGCACCTATCCGCTGGTGAAGGGCTGAGGTGGACACCATGAGCGCTCGCGAAAACAAGGACACGACCTACAAGATTCAGGTGATGCGAGACATTCTCGCCAAAAAGCTGACCCGTTCGGTGGTTGGTTCGCTGGTGGCATGCGTACATTGCGGCATGTGCAACGAGGCCTGCCACTACGTCCTCACCCACCCCGACGAACCTAAGATGACACCGTCCTTCAAAGCGGACCAGCTCCGCAAGCTGTTCAAGTACAACTACGACTGGACGGGCAGAGTGATCCCCTGGTGGGTCGGCGCCAAGGAGCCGCTTTCCGATGCGGACCTTGAGGCACTCAAGGATATCGCCTTCGGCACTTGCACCAACTGCCGCCGTTGCACGCTCAACTGCCCGATGGGAGTCGACACCGCCACGCTCAACCGCATCATGCGTGGCCTGCTCTCCGCCGTGGGTGTGATGCCCGAGGGCGTGCGCGTCGTCTCCAAGGACCAGTGGGAGGTCGGCAACCAGATGGGCGTGCTCAAGGAGGACTACCTCGAAACGCTCGACTGGATGTCGGAGGAGTTGGTCAACGAGGTCGGCGACGAGTCCGCCCGCATCCCGATCGACAAGCCGGGAACCGAGGTGATGTACACAATCAACCCGCGTGAGGCCAAGTACGACCCGCGCACGATCGCTGCCGCCGCCAAGATCTTCTGGGCCGCTGGAGAGAGCTGGACGATGCCGTCGGAAGGATGGGACCAAACCAACTTCGGCCTGTTCTCCGGTGACGATCAACTGGGCGGTGCGTCGGCGCGCCGCGTCTACGAGAAGATGAAGGAACTCGGGGCCAAGCGCCTCGTCATCTCCGAATGCGGCCACGGCTATCGCTCGACCAGGTGTGAGGGTCCGAACTGGGTGGGCATTGACCAGGACTGGGAAATGGAGTCGTCGGTGTTCACCATGTTGCGCTACCTGCAGGAGGGGCGCATCCGGGTCGATCGGAACAAGCTCGACAGGCGCACCACCTACCATGACTCGTGCAACCTCGCCCGCTCCTGCGGAATCACCGAGGAGCCGCGCGAGCTGCTGCGCATGGTGTCGAACGACTTTGTCGAGATGGTACCCAATCGTGCCGAGAACTTTTGCTGCACCGGCGGTGGCGGTGCAATGTCGATGTCGGAATACACACCGCGCCGGCTAAAGTCGGCGAAGGTTAAGGCCGACCAGATCGCAGCGACCGGCGCGAAGATCGTGGTGACGTCGTGCCATAATTGCGTCGACGGCCTTTCGGACTTGATCAAGCACTACAAGTTGGGCTGCGAGGTCAAGCAGCTCGTCGAGCTCGTCGCCGACGCACTCGTGATCGAGGACTGCGCGGTGATGAGGAAATCGAAGGCGGTGGTGGAGATGCCGAAGCCAGCCTTGCCCCTACACGGACGCCGGATCCTCGTGGTCGACGACGAGCCCGACGTCCGCGTGTTCCTGCGCACGGTCCTCGAGGATGCGGGCGCCGAGATCTACGAGGCCCCGGACGGCGACCACGCTCTCGCCATGGCCCGCAAGCACAAGCCCGATCTGATTACCCTCGACCTCTCGATGGAGGGCAAGGACGGCGTCTCGACGTTCGCCGAGTTGCGTTCCGACGCCGAGATCGCCGGGATCCCCGTCTGCATCGTCACCGGGCACCCCGAGTTCCGCGAGCTGATCTACCAGCGGGCGGTCCCTGTCCCGGACGGCTACATGGACAAACCGGTCAAGGATGCCGAGCTTGTCGACAACCTGCACCGCATCCTCGGCCTTGCGGAGCACCATAAAGCGCCCGACTGAGGACTGGCCACAGGGGACGGCGAGCATGACGGAACGATATCGCCAGTACTTCGAGGAGATGCCGTGCTATCTCTCGGTGCACGACCCGAGCTTCCGGATCATCGACGGCAACCAGCGGTTCCGTCGCGACTTCGGCGAGCGACTCGGCGACCAGTGCTACCGCGTCTACAAGGGGCGTGACGAAGGCTGCGAGAACTGCCCGGTGGCGGCGACGTTCGCCGACGGCGTCAGCCACATGAGCGAGCAGATTCTGGTCACGACCGGCGGCGAGAAGGTGCAAGTTCTGGTCAACACGACGCCAATCCGCAACGGAGCCGGCGAGACCGTCGCCGTGATGGAGATGCACACCGACATCCGCGAGGTCAAGCTTCTGCAGGAGCAACTGCGGCGGAGCCAATCGCGTCTTGGGCGGCTTTTCGAGGAGGTCCCCTGCTACATCTCCGTGCAGGGGCCCGACCGGGTCATCCAACATGCCAACCGGGCTTTCCGCGAGACGTTCGGGCCGGCCCTCGGCGACCACTGCTACAGCGTCTACAAGCACCGCGACGAACCGTGCCTCTACTGCCCGTCGCAAGAGGTCTTTGCGAACGGCAAGGTGCAGAAGCACGAGGAGCTGGTCACTTCGGCATGCGGTGAGCAGATCAATGTCCTGTGTACAACGGCTCCGCTACACAACGCCGCCGGGGAGATCGAGGCGGTCATTGAGATGTCGACCGACATCACCGAGATTCGCAAGCTGCAGTCGCAACTCACCTCGATCGGTCTCCTCGTCGGCTCGATCTCGCACGGGATCAAGGGACTACTTACCGGGCTCGACGGCGGCATGTACTTGGTCAACACCGGCTTCGACAAGAACCGCCCCGAGCGCGTCAAGCAGGGGTGGGAGATGGTGCAGCGCAACGTCGAGCGCATCCGTAGCATGGTCCTGGATATTCTCTACTACGCGAAGGATCGCGACCTTGAGATCAACGACATTGATGCCGCCCGGCTCGCCGCAGACGTCGTCGACTCAGGGCAGAAGCGCGCCACGGATCTTGACCTCGCACTCACCCTCGCGGTGGCGGATGAGCCAGGTGTCGTGCCCGGCGACCCCAAGGCCGTCCGGGCGATGCTTGTCAACATCGTCGAGAACTCCCTCGACGCGTGCCGCGCCGACACCTACAAGACCGGACATGCGGTTGTGGTGACGGTGCGCCGGGTGCCGCCGTGGATGGAGTTCGCGATCGAGGACAACGGAATCGGCATGGATCGGGAAACGCGCGAGAAGATTTTCTCGCTGTTCTTTTCGTCAAAGGGGATCAGCGGCACCGGGCTGGGGCTGTTCATTTCCAACAAGATCGCCGACAAGCTCGGGGGCAGCATCGATGTCGCTTCTGAACCTGGGAAAGGCAGCCGTTTCGTGGTGCGGCTGCCTCTTGAAGCCAAGCCGAGCACACACCAAGGAAGCGCGCCCGAGACCGCCGCCGGCGAGCGGTGAAGGAGGAGCGATGTCAGGGCAGCGGGTGCTCGTTGTCGACGATGACCCCGACACCGTGATCTATCTCACGGCGTTCCTCGAGGACCATGGCTACGACGTACGCGCCACGAACGACACGGTGCACGCGCTCGACACGATCGAAAGGTACCACCCCGAAGTGATCCTGGCCGACGTCGTGCTGCCCGGGCGGTCGGGGCTCGACTTGCTGGTGACCATCCGCCGGGACCCGCGCTGGCGCGATTGCGCCGTGGTCATGATCACCGGCATGGACGAAATCCTGCAGCACGACTGTGCGTCGTACCTCGTTTCCCATGAAGGTATGGCAGGTCCCGACGGCGTGCTGGGGAAACCGATCGATCCCGGAGCGGTGCTCGCGGTGCTCGCCGAGCTCTCGAGACGGAGGGCCTGCACCAAACTGGAGGAGTGCCGCTAGCCGACGCGGGTGCCCCGGGGAACTTGGGATCAGTAGGCGGATGGCGTTCGTGACGCATCTCAAGCACGGCTTCACTGTCCCGCTTCGGGAGGGTGGAGGCTCGCGGGCTTTGAGCCGGGAGTTCTGAGCCTCCGGCTTGTCAGGATCGTGGTGATGAAGGACTACAGGCGAGGGACGCACACGGTGTGCACGTTAGAGGTGCACGTGGTGTGGGTTACGAGGTAAGGGAAGGGGGTGTTGGTGGGGGACGTAGGGGTGAGGACGAGGGACTTGGCGAGGCGGGTAAACACGGGCCAGGCAAACCCGGTCGTCAAGACGTTCGACTCGCGCTGGGCCCCGTCGTACAAGGACGCCATGCACAAGATGTGCATCCCCTGCCACGAGGAAAAGGCGAAGGACGCGAAGCTGAAGCTGCCGAACCTCGGGCGCTGCGGCGCCTGTCACGACGGCGGCACGCAGGCCCAGAGGGCCTACACGGCCGAGTTCCCCGAGAGAGCGACCGCCGGCGGGGTGTGAGGCCGGCCGGCTCCGCCCGGTGCGGTAAGGTGGGTGGATGCCAGTCGAGGTCTCGGGTCATCGAGGTCGTGTGGTGGCGTGGCGATCGGCGGCGCTGGCTCTCGGCGTGGCCCTCCTCGCGGGCGGGTGCACCGTGACGCGACCGGGCACGCTCGAGCGGCTGCCGGCCGGTGCCGCGATCCCGGTCACCGTCACGGTCACGGAGGACGCGGCGACGATCCGCGGCGTCGATCCCGCGACCGGCGAGCGGCTGGAGGGTGTGCTCGCGGCCGAGCGCCCGCCGCGGCCGCCGGGAGGGCTGGCGCCGATCCCGCCCGCAGCCCCGCCGGTCGGCGTGGCGCCGGCCGCGACGGGCCCGGTGGTGATCTTCTTCAGCGGCCACCTCGAGGGGGACCACGGCACGCGGCTCACCTGCACGCTCGAGGTGGAGCGGCGCCTGCGCCTGCGCGGAAGCGGCGTCTGCCGCCTCGCGGGCGAGGCGAAAGGACCGCCCGAGTTCCGCCTCACCTTTCGCTGACCGCGGACGTATCCCCGGCGTGGCTCCTGGCTGTCGCGGCCTGGCGGAAGAACCCGATCAGCGTCACCGCCATCGCGAGCGCGACCGGGCCGATGAAGATCCCGAGCATGCCGAACGCCGCGATGCCGCCGAAGACACCGAGGAAGACGACCAGCGTCGACAGTTCCTCCGAGCCGCGAATCAGGGCCGGCCGCAACACGTTGTCGGCGAGGAACGAGGTCACGACAAAGCCCCAGGCGAGCAGGAAGACGGCCCATCCGTGCCGCCCCGTGCTCCACAGGTAGATCGACCCCGGCAGCCAGACGATCGCGGTGCCACCCACCGGCAGCAACGACAGCACTCCCATCGCCGCGCCCGCCAGGGCAGGCGAGGGCAAGCCGGCGATCCACCAGCCGACCGCGCCGGAGGCGCCCTGGATCACGGCGCACAGGAGCGAGCCGCGGAAGATCGCTGCCAGCATCCCTTGTAGCGAGCTGCTCAGCCGCCGGCGCGTCACGTCATCGGTGGGGAGCATGTCGAACGTCGCCGCGGCCATGGCGCGGCCGTCCTTGAACAGGAAGAAGAGGAGGAAGATGACGAGCACGAACGTGAGCACGGTGTCGAAGACGCCGAGGACGAGCTTGCCGCTCAGCTTCGCCGCGGCGGCGGACGCCTTGGCGACGAAGCCGGACGCCATCTTCTCGAAGTCGGGCTTCGAGATCCCGATCCGGCTGCGGACCCCGTCGAGCGCCTCCGCCACCTTCGGCAGCGCGACGACGTCGGAGAACGAGGCGACGTGCAG
>DAIDOU010000101.1 GCA_027458945.1 Acidobacteriota bacterium | reverse complement strand
GCCAGTGGGTGAAGTTGGATTGCCAGGTCTCGTTGGGCAGATCGGCCTCGAAGCGAAGGTAGGAAGACTGTCATCCCGACCAACCGAGTCTTATTGCAAATTGCGACCTCTTGGGCCGCTCGCGGTGAGACTTGGAGGCTCATAACTGAGAAGCGGTCGAGGTGATCACTCTTCGTCCGGTCACGGGCTCGGGCTCTCGGCGGTCACGAGGATCGGTCCACGCTCATCATGGCCGAGTGCGGGTCACCTCGACCCCGGGGTTGGGTTCGCGGGTGGATCTGGTCCTGCGCGTCTCTTCGCAGAAGTAACGCCGGCGCGCGAAGCCGCCCCGCGCACGGGATGCGCGGGGCGGCTTCGGCGGGATTCCCGAGTTCTTCTACTTCTCGGAGTCTCCGCCCTCGTGGTTGACGTCGGCACCCGGTGCGTCGGCGTGGCCGCCGGGGCCATCGTTCGCGGTCGAGGATTCCGCGGTCGCTCCGGTCTCCGGTGCGTCGGGGGTCTCCGTCGCGCCTGCGGTCTCAGGGGTGGTGGTCTCCGTGCTAGATGAGGTCGACGTGCTTGGCGGTGCCGACGGCGTGCTCGCCATGGCAGCGCTCGTGCCGACAGAGGCCAAGCCAAGCCCGCCGAGGATCGCGAGAGTGGTGATGACGGTCTTCTTCTTCTTCTGCATGTGTGTCTTCTCCTTGTTCGTCGTCCGCTTGGACATGGAGAAACTGTCACAGCCGAATGAGCCGGAAATAAGTTCGCCTGGGGATTCGCCTGCGGTTGTGGCCGTGCTGCGCTCTCACGGCCGTCTCAGCCATGCGGACAAGAATGGGCGGGTAGCTCGACGATTCCGATCGGGCGGGGACGGGGTCGGCGATGCGGGTTCTCGTCATCGACGACGATGCCGAGATGCTCGCGGCTCTGGCCGTCGGGCTTGGTTCTGAGGGATTCCAGGTTGAGACCGCGCCGGATGGCATCGAGGGACTCTGGATGGCCACGGAGAACGATTTCGACATCCTGGTCCTCGACCTCATGCTTCCCGGGATCTCTGGATTCGAAGTGTGCCGGCGTGTCCGCCAGAACGGATCGAAGGTGCCCATCCTGATGCTCACGGCGAAGGACGGCGAACACGACGAAGCCGAAGCGCTTGACCTCGGGGCGGACGACTATCTCTCGAAACCATTCTCATTCCTGGTACTTGGCGCCCGCATCCGGGCCCTGCTCCGGCGTTCACCTGCCGATCGATCGCCCAAGCTGACTCTCGGCGACCTCAGCATCGACCCCGCCGCCCGCAGGTGTTGGAGGGGCGAAACCGAGATATCGCTCACTGCGCGGGAGTTCTCCCTTCTCGAATTCCTCATGTATCGACGCGGGATCGTCTCCAGTCGCGCCACCATCGCGCGGCATGTGTGGGACGCAGAGCTCGACATCGACTCGAATATCGTCGATGTGTACATCGGCTACCTTCGTCGCAAAATCGATCGCCCCTTCGGGCGCCACGACATCCAGACGGTTCGCGGGGTCGGTTATTCGCTTGATGCCGTGGAGTCGCCCGCGGCGCGGCCGGGTCCCGGATGATGCGCTCACGGTTCCACCACCGGCAGTGGGGCGTCCGTGCCCGGGTCACATTCGCCGCCGTCGGTGTCCTGGCCATCATCATGACGTTCGGCGCAGTCGCTATCGTCGCGCTGGTGCATCAGTCGCTGATCTCGAGCCTCGACGCCTCCGCCTTGACGCGAGCGCGTGACGTGTCGGCTCTCCTGATGCACTCGGCCGCGCAACCAACTCTCCCGACCCCCGTCGACGGCAGCAGCTTGGTGCAGGTCGTCAACCAGACCAATGCGGTGACCTCGGCATCCGACAACGTTCTCGGAGAGCCACCGATCCTGAGCCGGCCCCCGTCCGCCATCCACGACACTTTCGTGACCCTGCAGACGCTGCCGATCGGGGACGAGTCGCAGTCGTTTCGGGTCGTCACGCACCCGGCAACTCTTCCCGGCGGGCCCGGATGGGTCTATGTCGCGACGTCGCTCGCGCACGTCGACACGGCGACAAACACCCTCAGCTGGTCCCTCGCTGCGGCAGTTCCGAGCTTGATCGTGATCGTTGCATTGACCATCCGCTCCGCGGTCGGACGGTCCCTGAAGCCCATCGAGAGCATCCGCCGGCAGGCCGCGGCGATCGGGTCGGACCCCAGTCAGCGGGTTCCCGTCCCGGGATCTCGTGACGAGGTGTCGCGACTTGCGGTCACGGTCAACCACATGCTCGATCTCCTCGAAGCCTCCGCGCTCAAACAGAAGAGGTTCATCGGAGACGCGTCGCACGAGCTGAGAAGCCCGCTCGCCACGCTGCGGGCCCAGGTGGAGGTCGCCCTCAATCCATTGACCCGATCCGATGCGCTGACCGCACTTCGCGCAGTCCAGGTGCAAGCGGTCCGGATGTCTTCACTCATTGACGACCTCCTCTTCCTCGCGCATACGGACGAGGGGCGTCAGCGCGACGACCTCGAGGCGGTCGATCTCGATGAGATCGTCATCGACGAGTTCCACCGGATGGAACAGCTCGGCCAGGTTGCCGTACGACTGGTCGACCTCCAGGCCGTGCGGACAATGGGCCGACGTGGAGATCTCGCCCGGTTGGTGCGCAACATCGGAGACAACGCGGTGCGACATGCCCGGTCGACGGTCTCCATCTCACTGACGGAGAGGGGTGGGGATGCGGTCATCACGATCGCCAACGACGGTATCCCGATCCCTGCCGAAGATCGGCTGCGGATCTTCGATCGATTCACCCGACTGGACCCCGCCCGCGCACGTTCCGCCGCCACCGGTGACAGCGGGAGCGGTTTAGGCCTCGCAATTGCAAGCGAAATCGCGACGTCGCACGGTGGTCGCATCACGACGGAGTCACCCGATAGCGACGACGGCGCGGTGTTCGTCGTGTCCCTCCCCGTGCGCCCGACTGGCACGGACGCCCTTGATGAGGTAGATGCCCGTCACGGGCGGGGCCGGGCTTGAGGCCCCCTGGCGGACAAGCAACGGATAAGGGTCGCCTTCTCAGTCTCGGGGTGTGTCGGCCGCACGTCGCAAGTGAGTCTCGCCTGGCGTGGGCATGGTGAAGCGCTCGACGAGTACCGTGCTGCCGCAAGCTGGTACGAGAACCGACGAGCTGGTCTCGGCGAAGTCTTCATGGACGCCGTCGATGCCGCCGCGGAGAGCATGCTCGATCCATCTCTGCGAGTCCGCACAGGTGTTGCTGATGAAGGCGATCAGCGCGGGTGCGTCTCGTATCGTGCTGTCACTTCCCACAGGGTTCTCGTCGTCGTTGACGTAAGTGCCGGGCGGGGCTATCGGCCGTTCGATGCGCACCGGCGGGCGACGGCCCGGCGGGCCCGCCGCCCTCGACGGCGTGTCGAGATCGAGCCGGTCCTGCGGCGGTCGGTGGTGGAGATGCTGGGGCAGCGGTGGAGCCCGGAACAGATCAGCCGGCACCTGCGGCTCACATTCCCTGAGAACCCGGAGCTGCAGTTGTGCCGCGAGAGCATCTACCAGGTCCTCTACGCGCCCGGATCCGCGTTCCTGCGGCCTTCGAAGCTGGCACCGCAGCACCGCTCGCCGCTTCGGACAGGGCGGGATCACCGGCGCGCTCACCAGGACACGCAGCGGCGCCGGCCCCGGTTCCAGCAGCCCATGCTGACGATCCACGACCGGCCCTTCGAACCGGCCGACCGATCCGAAGCCGGTCACTGGGAGGGGGATCTCATCGTCGGCCGGGGGCAGGGATCCGCGATCGGCACTCTCGTCGAACGGCAGACGCGGCTGGTCCGGCTGCTGCATCTGCCCCGCCGGGATGGCGAGTCGCTGCACGAGGCGTTGAAAGCGCGGATGGGTGATCTGCCCGATGGCCTGCTGCGGTCGATCACCTGGGACCAGGGCACCGAGATGGCCAGGCACATCGAGATCACGAAATCGCTCGGGACGCCGGTCTACTTCTGCGACTCCCGCTCGCCGTGGCAGCGTGGTTCGAACGAGAACACGAATGGGCTCCTGGAGTGGTCCCCGAAAGTTGGACGTGCAAATAGACATTACGCGGTTGGGGCCAGCTGTGCTTGATACTCGTCCGGGCTGAGGTAGCCGAGCCGTTCTTGGAGTCGGGCAGAGTTCCACCAGTGAAGGTATCTCCTCAGCCCTGCGTGGAACTCGTCGAGAGTTTCGGGTTGCTGGATGCGGAACCATTCTTCCTTGAGGTGGCTGAAGAAGCCTTCGATCACCGCGTTGTCGAGACATGTGCCCTTGCGGGACATCGATTGGGTCAGCCCGGCCTCTCGCAACGCGTCTCGCCAGAGGGCGTGGCGGTATTGAAATCCTTGGTCAGAGTGAACCAGGGCTCGCTCGCCGGGCTCCAGCTCGCCGATTGCTAGGCGGAGACCGTCGGTGACCATCTTCACGCTGGGAGAGGGTCCTGCCATCGTTGAGATGACTCTGTTGTCGTGCAGATCGAGGATGGAGGAGACGTAGACCTTGGAGGTACCGATCTTGAACTCGGTCACGCCCGTGACCCATTTGGTATGCCTGACTCTGGTCGCGAACTCGCGGTTCAACACGTTGTCGGCTGCCTCGCCGACCTCGCCACGAAACGAGTTGCAGCGTTTGCGGCGCCGAACCGGGCACTGCAACCCGAGCTCGCGCATTAACTTGAGCACGGTCTTCTTGGACACCCTCCACCCCTGTGTCAGCGCTCTTCGAAATCTAGGCCGGTAGCGCCTCTTCGAAATCTAGGCCACCCAGACAGATTGGTTGGGTGATCACAGTGAAGGAATGGGCGGAGATCCGGCACCTGCATGGCAGCGAGGGCCTGTCGATCCGGCAGATCGCGAAGCATCTCGGGGTTGCTAGGGACACGGTGACGAAGGCGTTGGCGCTCGAGGGGCCGCCGTCGTATTCGAGGCCGGTGGTCCCCTCGGCGTTCGACGTGTTCGAGGTTCGTGTCCGGCAGTTGTTGGTGGAGTTCCCGTCGATGCCGGCGACGGTGATCGCGGAGCGCGCCGGCTGGTCGGGTTCGATGTCGTGGTTCCGGAAGAAGGTCGCGTTGTTGCGGCCGGAGTACGAGCCGAAGGATCCCGCTGACCGGCTAGCGTTCGCGGCCGGTGATCAGGCGCAGTGCGATCTCTGGTTCCCGGCGACGCCGGTGATGACACCGGCCGGGCCGGTCGTGTTCCCGGTGCTGGTGATCGTGGCGTCATTTTCGAGGTTCATCACGGCGGAGATGATCCCGACCCGGACGACGCAGGATCTCTTGGCGGGCATGTGGTCGCTGCTGTCCGGGCAGCTCGGCGCGGTCCCGCGCCGTCTGATCTGGGACAACGAGGCCGGCATCGGCCGCCGCAACAACCTCGCCCATGGGGTGCCGGGGTTCTGCGGGATGCTCGCGACGAAGCTGGTGCAGCTGAAACCGTTCGACCCGGAGTCGAAAGGCATCGTCGAACGCGCGAACGGGTTCCTGGAGACCTCGTTCCTGCCCGGCCGGTCGTTCTCTTCGGCAGATGATTTCAATCAGCAGCTGCGGGCCTGGCTGCCGATCGCGAATGCTCGGAGGGTGAGGTCTTTGCGGGCGAAGCCGGCGTCGCTTGTGGGGTTGGACCGCGACCGGATGCTGCCCCTTCCGCCCGTCGCACCCGAGCTCGGGTTCCGAGAGCAGGTGAGGCTGCCACGGGATTACTACGTCCGGGTCCTGGGCAACGATTACTCCGTCGACCCGACAAGTGCGCTTCGGTGATAGAGGCTTGATGTGTTCCCAGCATCCACCGCTTGGCGAGGGACGCGACCCGGTGCACGCCGGGCAGCAGCGTGCCGATGTCCTCGCCGGCCTTCCTGGCGGCGGACTGATTGCGCGGCTCATGCTGGTAGCCCAGGCCGGTAACACCGGCGTAGCCGGACCACCCGTCGGTGATCACGGTGGCGCCGGGTTCCACGTTGTCGCTGATGAAACCACCCAACGTGGCCGCGGAAGCATCCTGAATGACCTGCATCCGACAGCGGCCGAATCCGCGGGCGGCCTCTTCAACAGCCACCGCCACCATCGATTTCTTCCCCTTCGCGCGGCCGCCCGCCAGCCCTGGCTCGACGCCACCGAAGTAGGTCTTATCGACCTGCACCGTGCCCGACAGCCGCTCCCGGCCCGGACGGATCAGCACCTGCCGCAGCCGGTGCAGCATCGCCCACTCGGTGGCGTACGAACCGATCTCCAGCGACCGCTGCACCGTCAACGCGGAGACACCATTCTTGGCCGAAACGAACATCCAGCACGCCTCGAACCACACCGTCAGAGGCGTGCGCCGCCGGTCGAACAACGTCCCCGCCGTCACCGCGGTCCGCCTACCGCAGCGCCGGCACCGGTACCCGCCGTCCGCTACCCGCCAGCCGCCCGCGCCCCCGCAATGCGGGCAGACGAACCCCGCCGGCCATCGGACCCAGTCGAGGTAATCGAGGCAGTCCTCATCTGTAGCGAACCACGACCTCAACTCGCCCGCCGACCTGGGGTAATGCACACCTGCGCGCAGGCGATCAACCACACGCCAAAGACCACTCCGCTCAGATGAATAGCCCTAAGGAACGTTTCATCCCTTGAGCCTCGTCGTAGCCTTCCTAACTCATTACAGATAGGCTTCATGTGTAGAGAGTTGGGAGGTGGATGATGGCGGCGGACCTCGGACCCGTGTTCACGCTCGGCGACGCTCGCACCGCAGGCCTGCGGAAAGATCAGGTTTACGACCTTCTCGCGAAGGGTGAGATCGAACGCGTAGGTCGCGGCGTGTATCTGCGTCCTGACAAGATCGACACTGCCTTTGCTTCGCTCGCCGCAGCAACGGCCGTGCGTGAAGAGGCGACGTTGTGTCTAACGAGTGCGCTCGTGCACCACGACCTGAGCGACGCCATCCCGTTCGAGTCCGATATCGCCCTACCGCGTGGTGTCCATCATCCCGTTGGGCTCGCTCACGTTGCCTGGCACAGCTTCGACCCGACAACTTTTCACATCGGACGCGACCACATCGATGCCGGAAATGGACTTAGGTTCTCCATCTACTCAGCCGAGAGAACGATCGTGGACTGCTTCCGGCTCATGCATCAAGAAGGCAGCGACGTCGCCTACGACGCACTCCGACGGTGGTTACGCCGCCGCGGGAACTCACCGGCAGCCCTGTTGAAGGTTGCCTCGTCGTTCCCAAAGGCGCAGCCGCGGATCCGCCAGGCGCTCGAGGCGCTCCTATGACTCCGCCAACGCCGACACGAGACACTCCTGCTGGGCAGGCGTACAACGATCTGCGCAATCTCGCCCGCCGCGACGGACGCGATCCTGCTGAGTACTTCACGCTGTACGCGCTCGAAGGTTTTCTCGCCCGGTTGGCCGTCTCTGAGCATGTCGGAGAGTTCGTACTCAAGGGCGGTGTGCTTATGGCGGCATTCGCTGCGCGACGGCCGACCCGCGATATCGACTTCGCAGCGACTGGATTCGCCAACGACATAGCCGATGTCGAGCAACGGGTGCGCAGCATCATCGAAGTGCACCTCGAGGACGGATTGGAGTTCGACTCGGACTCCGCAGTAGGAGAGCCAATCCGGGACGACGCCGATTACAACGGTGTCCGCGTCAAGATCACCGCGCAACTCGCGACAGCGCGGGTAGCTCTGCACGTCGACGTGAACTTTGGTGATCCGATCTGGCCGGCCCCGACTGAAGTCGTGCTCCCGCTGCTGCTCGGCGGAACACTTCGCTTGAGAGGCTATCCCGACCACATGGTGCTTGCCGAGAAGATCGTCACCGCACTCGAACGAGGTGAGCAGAACACCCGCTGGCGCGACTTCACCGACATCGCGGCCATCGCACGGTCCAGGATCATCCGCGGAGCAGACCTGCGCGAAGCGATCGACACCGTCGCCCGCTACCGTCACGTCGACATCGAACCTCTTGGGCCACTGATCGCGGGGATGCCGGCGCTGGCACAACGCAAGTGGGAAACGTGGCGTAAAAAGCAACGACTCGAACAGTCGACACCGGAGAGCTTCGTCGAACTTCTTCAGGCATGCATACTCTTCGCCGAACCTGCCCTGACAAATAACGTGGCCCATCTGATATGGGACCCGAACGCTCAGTCCTGGGGAAAAGCCGTTGACTGACGCCGAGATCGACATCTTGAGGTCTCGGATCACGAGACTGGAGCAGGACCTCGCGGAGGCTCGCAGCGAGCTCGGAGAACTTGAGCGCGCGAGAGACGCGATGGAAAAGGCCTTGGTGGCTGTACCCGCTCGTGCTGGCCTGCTGCCTGCGGTGACGGCAGCATCGTCGAGTGCCGAAAAGCTCGCCCTGTTCCGTGCTCGCTTCGTCGGCAGGAATGATGTCCACGCGGTGCGATGGACCAGCGCGCGCACGGGAAAGTCAGGTTGGGCCCCCGCGGTACGCGGCGGCTTTTACACCGGATCCGAGACCACTGCGGACTATCTGCCACTCGAAAATCGAACCGTGGAGCGGCATCTTCGAGGCGCTTCTCAACCCGGAGAGCGCGAGTTTCACGCAGGCCTCTACCCGATGCTTGCTGGCGACCAGTGCCGTCTACTGGTCTGCGACTTCGACGACGCGCAGTGGCGGCATGATGCCGCAGCATTCGTTGCGGAGTGCGAGCGCGCCAGGATCGACGTGCTCACCGAAGTGTCGCGATCCGGTGAGGGTGCGCATGTCTGGATCTTTATCGAGGACCTTGTTCCGGCGGCGACAGCACGCACGGCAGGGATGCGCCTTCTGCGCGCCGCCATGGCGCGCCGACCGACGATGGATTTTCAGAGTTACGATCGCTTCTTTCCGTCGCAAGACACCCTGCCGGAACGATCCACTGGGCGGGCGCGCCTGGGCAATCTCATCGCGCTACCGTTGCAGGGCGACTGCCGCCGACGCGGGACGACCGTGTTCGTCGATCCCGGGACCTGGGATCCGTATGAGGATCAGTTCGCGGCCCTGGCAATGACGACGCCCGTACCCGTCGAACGGGTCGCTGAACTCGGTTCGACGAGCCTCGCGGAGTCACGCGTGGGGCCCGCGGAGTCGCTCGGTGCACGGCCGCGGCGATCAAGTATCAAGGCGGTCGCGCGCACGATAGCGGGACGAAAGCTGGGGCTACGCCGCGATGCGGTTCTGCACATCCCGACAGAGCTCCTTCCGGGGATTGTGATCACCGAACTCAAGCACATGGCGTCCGTGCCCAATCCGGAGTTCTACCGCAGACAGGCTCAGCGGTTCAGTACCTTCGGCACGCCGCGTCTGGTCACCAGCTTCGAGCATGACGAGCACGAACTGCGCCTGCCTCGGGGACTCGCCGACGAAGCCGAAGCGCTCCTCGCGGACGCAGGCTTCCAGACAACGACCGAGACAGTGGCTACGGCGCCGGCGTGTCTAGAGGTGACCTTTGCGGGTCAACTCCGAGACGAGCAACTGCGCGCGGTCGATGCGCTCCTCGCGCACGACACCGGAGTGCTCGTCGCTCCTCCAGGCGCAGGCAAGACGGTCATGGCCTGCGCCCTCATCGCCGAACGCGCGACGCCAACGGCGATCCTCGTGAACCGTGCCGAACTGCTCGCCCAGTGGCGCGAACGACTCCAGCAGTTCCTTGGCCTGACCGAGAAGCAGATTGGTCAGCTCGGGGCGGGGCGACGGAAACGGCGCGGCGTTGTGGACCTGATCATGATGCAGTCCGTCGCGCATCGGAACGCGGACCCCAGCATGCTGGAGGAGTACGGGCAGATCATCATCGACGAATGCCACGCCGTCGCAGCACCAGCAACCGAAGCCGCCCTGCGCAACGTCAATGTCCGCTACTGGGTGGGGATGACGGCGACACCCTACCGCGCCGATCAGATGAATGGACTGATCACGATGCAATGCGGTCCGATCCGCCACGTGGTCGACACCGCCGATCATGCTGCTCGCGAGATGGTCGTCCATGAGACGACCTTCCGCACCGAGGAACCCGGAATCGACGGTCCATCCGTTCAGGCGATTTACTCGGAACTCGCCGCCGATACCGAGCGCAACGCAATGATTACAGGGCACGTCAGAGAAGCAGCCGACCAGGGGCGCACTTGCCTCGTACTGACAAACAGGCTCCAACACCTCGACGCGCTCGCGGATGCGCTGGAATCATGCGCTTCGCCGGTGATCCGGCTTCACGGACGCCTCACCGCCGCCAACCGCCGTGACATCAGGCATTCGCTCGAGGAGATGGACGCGCAGCAGCAGCCGTTCGTTCTTGTCGCCATCGACAAGATCGCCGGAGAAGGTCTCGACCTCCCGACGCTCAACACTCTCTTCCTCACTGTCCCGGTCTCTTTCAAAGGGCGCGTCATTCAGCAGATCGGCCGCATCACGCGTGGACGAGCGGAGCAGTCTATGCCCGCGATCGTTCACGACTACCGAGACAAGAACGTGCCTATCTTGGAACGCATGTACTCACGGCGCAGACGCGTGATGTCGAAGGAAGGCTTCGTGACGGCGGAACCTGTTGAGGGTGGCGAGCGGGTACAGGCCACAGTCGGCCAGGAAGGTTCCGCCTGATCGTCGACTCGCGAACTTCGAACCTCGAAAGCCCGCGAGTTCCCTGCTTGGGGTGTGATGTCTCGGGGCATCGGTGACGAAACTGTATCTGGACATCGGTGACACTTCCTGTGTCTGGACATCGGTGACGGTTAGAGGGTTTGGGGTCGTCGGCCTCGGGGTTTCCCGTTGCCGACGTATCTGATGCCGGGATCGGGCCAGGAGTGTTCGATGATCAGGGTGCCGGCGTCGTCGAAGAACAGCACGGTGTCCTGTTCGTAAACGACATAGGCGCTCTGCCCGGCGAGGGTGCTGCTGGTCTGGAACAACACGCCGCGTGCTTTGACGGTCCCGTTGCCGCGGATCCGTGCGACACGCACCTCGTCGGCGGCCCGACCGTGCATGGTGGTCGCGGGAGCGTGCCGTGGCAGTGGCCGCTGCGTGTTGTCGGGGCGAGGCCGGGGCGGGTCGGCCTTCCGTGTCGCTTCCCATGCCTGCTGCGGTGTGATCCTGCCGGGTAGGCCCTGGTGCGGACGCTGCGTGTTGTAGATGATGTCGAACTGGTCGACCTGCTCCTGAAGTTGCTCGATCGTCTCGGCGAGAGGCTGCTTATCGAGGAAGCGGAACAGGGTCTGATGGAAGCGTTCGTTCTTGCCCTGCGTGGTCGGCTTGTATGGTTTCCCGGTGATCGCCTCGACTCCGAGAGAGGTGACATACGCGGTGAGTTGACCGATCACCCCACGTCGGGAGGGGTTGAGCGCGAGGCCGTTGTCGCTGAGAAGCCGCTGCGGGACCCCGTGCGCGTTGATGCCCTTCTTCACGACCATCACAGCCGCTTCGGCGGTCTCTGACCCCGCGACGTGGGAGGCGACGGCGTAGCGGGCGTGATCATCGATGAGTTGGAAGATCACGCACTTGCGCCCACCGGTCAGGACATATTCGGTCGCATCCAGCTGCCAGCACGCGTTCGGCGCCGGATACACGAACCGGCGCCACGCGGCCCGAGGCTTCTTCTTTGGCTCCAACCTCGCGACGCCTGCGTCACGGAAGACCCGCGCCAGCGACGCCGGGGACGGGGCGGTCATCCCGAGGGCGCGCAGCTTCTCATGCACGCTGATCGGACCGTGATCCAGCCCCGACTGCTCCAGCGCGGCCCGCACCCCGAGTGCTTGCTGCTTCACCTCATCGGCGATCGTCGTCGGGCTGCTCTTCGGACGCCTTGAGCGTGGCTCCAACGCCGCCGCAGGCCCATCGGCGGCGACGCGTTTCCGGATCTCGTAGAACGTCTTCCTCGAGACCGAGTGCTCAGCGCAGAACGTCGTCACCGCACCTCGTGGCGCGTCCGGCGGCCACTGGGCGATCGCAAGACGGACACGGGGATCGACAGGCTCGTTTTTGCTCACCCACCAATCAGAACGGCAGAAGTGTCACCACCAGACACCCCGGAAGTGTCACCGATGTCCTGACACAGAACCGTCACCGATGTCCTGCGACATCACAGTTCCCTGCTTGGGGTCACGTCCCCGGTGCGGGGACCAAAAAGGGGACCAAAACCATGGAAACCATGCATCTCGTGACGCGCTCGGCATGACTTGAGCCGCAGAACCACGCGGGATCAATGCCAGATCGAGCAGTTTGGACGCCTGGGGGATAAGGGGTTTAGGCCCTTTCCAGTCGGCCCGACACAACTGAATATCGAACGTCACGGGCTGTGGCGCAGCTTGGTAGCGCACATGACTGGGGGTCATGGGGTCGCAGGTTCAAATCCTGTCAGCCCGACAAAAAATCCTGGTGAGAGCATGTTTCTCACCAGGGCTTCGTCTTTTCCGGGCCCCCGGCGTTCTGGTCCCCAAAAGTCATCGTTACTTGGATCGGCGCCCTGTCGTCGCGTTCTTCCAGGAGCACGAGACCGTCGAGCGTGTCGGCGTCGAGGGCACCGGCTCCTACGGCGCCGGCATCGCTCGCGCCCTCGCGATTGCGGGAATCACTGCCATGGAGATCGCCCGCCCGAACAGGCAGCATCGCAGGCTCAAAGGGAAGTCCGACCCGATCGATGCCCACCAAGCCGCGCTGGGGGTCATCGCCGGCACCCAGACGGCGACTCCGAAACGGGGTGACGGGGGCGTGGAATCGCTTCGGATTCTGATGAGCGAACGCCATTCCGCGGTCAAGGCCCGGTCGCAGACCATGAACCAAATCCACGGCCTCCTGATCACCGCACCCGACCGGGTTCGCCAGGACTACCGGGCACTGGACAAGACGAAACTTGTCGCCGTCTTGAACCGGACCAGGCCTTCAGGCGGCTCCGATCCTGACTCCGTCGCCCGGCAGACGTTGAAGCGGCTCGCGATCCGACACACGCTTCTCCGCAACGAGCTCACGATCATCGACGCGCAACTCGATGCCCTCGTCCGAGCCGTCAACCCGGCACTCCTCGCCCTCAGCGGCGTCGGTGTCGTCGTCGCGGCGACCATCCTGACCGCCGCCGGAGACAACCCCGAAAGACTCACCTCCAAGGCCGCGTTCGCATCCCTCTGCGGTGCCGCCCCGATCCCCGCCTCATCAGGGCAACGCATCCGACACCGCCTCTCTCGAGGTGGGAACCGGCAAGCGAACAGCGCCCTCTACCGCATCGTGCTCCTGCGGATGCGACACCAAGAGCCCCGAACGGAGGAGTACTTCGCCCGGCGTCGAGCCGAGGGGCTCTCTGACCGCGACATCATCCGCTGCCTGAAACGGCACATCGCGAACGAGATCTTCCACACCCTCACCCACCCCTCACCCGAGACACCAACAGGCCTGGTCCTTCGTCAACGCCGCCAAGCCCTCGGCATCCCGATCACGGTCCTCGCCGCGACCCTCGGAGCCCCCTACCAGAAGCTCCGCCGCCTCGAGGTCGGCACCCGCGGCGACACCACGCTCGAGCGCCAAGCACACACCGCCCTCGACCAAATCACCCCTCCACCTTGCCCTTGACAGCAATAGGAGCATCCACTCAGCGGGACGTCACCATCTGAGACAGCCCGACGTAGGTCTCTTTCGTGGGAGCCCGGCGGCCCCTTGTGGTCGGAGTAACTTCAAACTGACACAGCAGCGGTTATCGGCTACACATTTAGTATCCACCAATGACGGCTACATGATAGCATGAGGGCGTGACGCCCGGGTGGACCGACTCAACCGAGAAGCATGGCATCCCACGCGACGACCAGGTGTACGCCGTCGTTCACGCGACGTACTCCGCCAAGCTGCCGGATGAAGGCTCCGCCAGCGGTGACGTATGGCTCTACATCGGGCACCCGCACCCGCAGACCGACCGCGAAATCGAGATCCTGGTGGAAGTGTTCTCAGACGGCCGCGAAGCCCTTGTATTTCACACGATGGAGCTTGGCCCGAAGTTCCGCCGACACCGAGAGGAGAACCCCAATGGCTGACCCCAAGGACACCGACTACGACGCGCTGGCCGCGTGGCTGACCGACCCCTCGACCCCGATGCCGAAGGTGACGGACATCGCAACCGGCGCCGAAGCGGCCGGGCGCGGCCGCGCACTCATGTTGCGCGAGTACGGCAGCGAGGCGGCGCTGGACGCCGTGCTGCGGCGTGCCGGGCGTACACGACTCGGCGAGCACCCCAAGGGAGCCTCTCCCACCGTGCGGGGGCGGCTGGCTGAGGCCGACTTCGCCGCATTCAAGCAGCTCGAGGAACAGACGGGCAAGAAGCAGAGCGAACTCGTCCGCGAGGCCGTGCAGCTGCTCCTCGCGGAGCACAAGATCGGGGCGTGACAGCGGCTCTCCGCGGGGCCCTTCACCGGTGGTTTCCAGTTTTCGAGCGCCGTCGACAGAAGTGGCGGCGCCGCTTCGAGGTCGACGCGGGCGAGCGGCCGGGAGTGACCTCGATCGAGCATGCTGAGGTGAAGCGGTTGAAGCAGGAGAACGCGGAGCTCAAGCGGGCGAACGAGATACTGCGGGCGGCGTCGGCGTTTTCGCCGCGGAGCTCGACCGCCCCGCGACGAGATGGTCCGCTTCATCGATCAGATGGGTGCGTTTCGGGGTCTGGGCCATCTGCCGCACGCTTGCTGCGGCGGAGAGTGTGTTTCACTGCCTGCGGCTATCGGCCGCGAAGGGCCGGCCGCGGGCGGCCCGATCGCTTTCCGAGCCCGCGGCATCGCCACCGCAGGACGGGTCGGGCCGGCTCGACGCCTCACGCGCTGACGTCACGGCCAGAGGGCGGCGATCGCGGCAGGGACAGCGCTCGGTCCGGTCACCTCCGCCACCCGACCGCCGACCGCCCGCGCCAGTGCGCGCGCCTGCGCACCGGACTCGTCCGGCCCGACCGGCGCCAGCACCAGCAGCTCGTCCAGTGCGCGCGCTGCCGGAAGCGGGTCGTCCCCGGTGGTGGCGCGCCCGTCCGAGAGCAGCAGAACGATCCGCCGTGATGCGGCCGAGTCCGACAGTTCGCGCGCGGCGGCTCGCAGCGCGGCGGCCAGATCGGTGCGGCCGTGGCCGCGCAGGCTCAGCAGGTCGCCCACGACGCTCTCCACGGAGCGCGGCTGGCGCTGCGCCTTGACGACGCGCACGGCCGAGCCGAAGGCGATGACGCTGTAGTCCTCGATGTCTCGCAGCGCCACCGCCGCCGCGGCCACCGCCGCCGTGGCCAGCCTTGCGCCGCCCATCGATCCGGACCGGTCCAGCACGAGACTGATCGCGGTCGCGGACCGGACCCAGCCGGGTCCGCGCAGCCCGGCCGGGTCAGCGGCCCGCCCGGCGAGGTTCGAGACCATGAGCTCGTCCAGGCTCGCATCCACGTCCACGTCCACGCCCGGCTCCCAGCGCCGCGACCGGATGCGCCCTGCGCCGGGCCGTGGTGCGCCGCGCGGCGACGCCGCGCGGACCATGACCCGGCCCGACAGCGCCCGCGCCAGGCGTCGCAGCCGCTCGTCAGTGGCGCCGCTCATCTCCGCGAGCAGGGTCAGCGCAGCATCCGGGTCCCGTCGCTCGAGGGCGCTGAGGGCCTGTTCGTCGAGCATCCCCACCTGCGGGGACACCTCCTCGAACCCCGCTATCGCCTTGAGCAGGTGACGGCCCGTGGAGACACGCGGCTGGTCGCCCTGCTCGGCGCGCGGCTGCGGGTCGGGGCTCAGCTCGTTGCGAGGGGCGCCGGTCGGTCGGGGCCGGTCGCCCCGCGCGCTTTTCCCGGTTCCGCCCCCGCGTCCGCTCCCGGCTGCGGCGCGACGGCCGGGTCGTAGACGCGATGCCACAGCTCGGTGATGATCTCCTCAGCGCTGCGCTCGCTGCTCTCCTGCACCCGGATGCGTCCGGTCAGCGCGGCGAGGGCGGCATCCAGACTGACGCCGGCATCCGTTGCGGCCGCGCCGCGCAACTCGGCGAGCCGGTCGGCGACGAGCATCATGTCGATGGCACCGCGCACCGACGAACCGATGCGGACGTCGGGGTGGCTGCGGGTCGCGCGCACGAGCGCGACCACCCGGCCGACATCGAGCGGCTGCCGACTCCCGTCGGGCACCGCGGCGGCACCGCCGGCGTGGACGGCGCGCTCGACCACGCGTTCCTCATCCGCCGCGCTCTGGTAGTCCATCCGGATGCGGCAGGTGCGGTCGTAGACGGCCGCGGAGATCCGAGCCGTGCCGACCGCGTCGAATGGGTTCATCGCGGCGACGAGAGCGAACCCCGGCGCCGCCCGCACGAGGCCGAGGCGCGGAACATGCAACTCGCCCTCGCTCATGACCGTGATCAGGACGTTGATGGTCTCCTCGGGGACGCGGTTGAGCTCCTCCAGATACAGCAGCGCGCCGGTCCGCATCGCCTGCACGAGCGGGCCGTCGAGGAAGTTCTCATCGCGGTAGCCCTCGGCGAGCAGCCGACTCGGGTCGTGGCTGCCCACGAGCCGACCCGGGGTCAACTCGGCGCTGCCCTCCACGAACACCAGGCCGATGCCGGCGGCGTCCGCGAGCGTGCGCAGCAAGGTGGACTTGCCGGTGCCCGGCGGGCCTTCCAGAACGATGTGGCGGCCCGCCGCGAGTGCGGCCAGGAGCACCTCGGTTTCCGGACGACGACCGATCACAGCCGCATCGAAGGCGGCGAGCGTCGCCGGAGTGAGGATCGCCGCGACCCCGCCGGGTGGAGTCGCGGCGATCCCGTGGGGCGAGGTCACGTCAGTTGTAGACGACCACGCCGCGGATGTTCTTGCCGTCACGCATGTCCTGATAGCCCTGGTTGATGTCCTCAAGGCTGTAGGTCTTGGTGACCAGCTCGTCGAGCTTGAGCTGCCCGTTCTGGTAGAGGCTGAGCAGGCGCGGGATGTCGGCGCGCGGGTTGGCCGAACCGAACAGTGAGCCCTGCAGCCGCTTCTGCGAAAGCGTCAGATCGAACAGCGACATGTTCACGCTCATGTCGGCGGCCGGGCTGATGCCGGTGACCACCGCGATGCCGCCCTTCGTGGTCAGCGCCATGATGCCCGCGATCAGTGCGCCCTCCACGACCCCTGCCGTGTAGATGACCGCATCGGCCATCGCACCACGGGTGAGCTGCTGCACGAGAGGCATGGCCTCCTCGATGCTCGCGGCGGTGTGGGTAGCGCCCAGCGACTGCGCGTTCTCGCGCTTGAACTCCACCGGGTCGACCGCGACGATGTACTTCGCCCCGGCGATCCGGGCGCCCTGCACCGCGTTGGAGCCGATCCCGCCCACGCCGACGACGACCACCACGTCGCCCGGCTTCACTTCCGCGCTGTTGACCGCTGATCCCCAGCCGGTCGTCACACCGCACCCGACGAGCGCCGCCAACTCGAGCGAGATGTCGTCGTCGATCTTCACGGCGGATGCCTCGTTCACGACCGTGTACGGGGCGAAGGTGCCGAGCACGCACATCAGCCGGGCGTCATCGCCCTTGACGTGGTGCCGGGAGGTTCCGTCGGTGATCTGCAGACCCTCGAGGATCCCCGCGCCGAGATCGCACAGGTTCTGGTGGCCCGTGGAGCACATCTTGCACCGGCCGCACGCGGGGATGAAGCTCAGCACGACATGATCGCCGACCTTGAGGTTCTCCACGCCCGGGCCGACCTTCTCGACGACGCCCGCGCCCTCGTGGCCGCCGATGTACGGGTAGCCCGGCACCGGCATGTCCCCGGTGAGGATGTGCTCGTCCGAGTGGCACAACCCGGATGCGGCGAGCTTGACGAGCACCTCGCCGCGCTTAGGATCGTCGAGCTCGAGCTCTTCGATCTTCCAGTCCTGGCCGACGCCCCAGTTCACGGCCGCTTTGGTCTTCATGGCAATCTCTCCTTCGACATCGTCGTCATAGCGAGCTCCCGGCGCTACTGGCCAGGACATGCCTCCACGCTATGCCCGCGTCGGGCCCACCGCAATGGGCGCAATGGGGCGGCGGAACTGAGGACGGGAGGCTCGGCTCACGAGCGGCGCGGGAGCGCTCAGCGCTCCACCGGTCGTGCTTCGCCATGGTCGGCGACGACCCGCTTTCCGCGCCGTGAGCATTCACCGCTTTGCGGGCAGCCTCATCGGAGGCACCGCAGACGTATCGTGGGCATCCGCCGTGAGTCTCGTCGGCCCATTGACATCCGCCCCCACCGGTGGCAGCTTGTGAAGGCAGACGAGCAGTTGCGGCATTGTGTCCGCGCGAGCGCACGGAACACGCACTGACCCTGGCAATGGAGCAAGGAGACGGAACTAGTGAGCGCATACGCCACCATCAATCCGGCGACCGGCGAAGCACTCGCCGAGTTCCCGGTCATCAGCGACCGCGAGGTCGACACGATCCTCGATCGGGCCCACACTGCGTACCTGTCGTGGCGGAAGACGCCGTTGACTCAGCGCACCGCAGCACTGGCACGCGCCGCGCAGTTGTGCACCGAGCGCATCGACGAACTGGCGCGGCTGCTCACCCTCGAGATGGGCAAGCCGCTGATGCAGGCCCAGGGCGAGGTGATGATCGTCGCATCGATCTTCCAGTACTACGCCGAGAACGCGGCGAAGTTCCTCGCCGACGAGGTTCTTGACGCTGTCGGCGGCGGCGAGGCCGTCGTCCGCACCGAGCCGATCGGCGTCGTCCTTGGCGTCATGCCGTGGAACTTCCCCTACTACCAGGTGGCCAGATTCGCCGCCCCCAACCTGGCTCTCGGCAACACCATCGTCCTCAAGCATGCGCGCAACTGCCCGCAATCCGCCCTCGCTATGGAGAAGCTGCTGCACGACGCCGGCATCCCGACCGACGCCTACATCAACGCGTTCATCGACAGCCGTCAGGTCGCCGAGGTCATCGCCGACCCGCGCGTGCAGGGCGTCTCCCTCACCGGGTCGGAGAAGGCGGGCTCGGCGGTCGGCGAGGTCGCCGGACGCCACATGAAGCGCTACGTGCTCGAACTCGGCGGATCCGATCCGTTCATCGTGCTCGAAGACGCCGATATCGACGCCGCGGTCCAGGAGGCCGTGATGGGCCGGGTGCTGAACGCCGGGCAGGCGTGCACCGCGTCGAAGCGGTTCATCGTCGTCGATTCCGTGTACGACGAATTCACCCAGAAGTTCATCGGGGCGATGACGCAGATTTCCACCGGCGACCCCGCGGATCCCGCCACCCTGATCGGGCCGCTCTCCTCTGCGCAGGCCGCCGAGGATCTCGGCGAGATCGTCAAGGACGCGGTCGACAAGGGCGCTGAATTGCACTCGGCACCACAACCGACCGGCGGCAGCGCTTATTACGCACCTGGGGTGCTCACCGGCGTCACCCCCGAGATGCGCGCGTTCTCTGAGGAGTTGTTCGGCCCGGTTGCGACGGTGTACCGCGTGCCGTCGCCGCAGGCGGCGGTCCAGTTGGCGAATTCCTCGCCGTTCGGCCTGGGCAGCAGCATCTTCACGAAGAACCTCGACCTCGCTCGCGACCTGGCTGACGATCTGGAGACCGGGATGGTGTGGATCAACGCGGTCACGGGGAGTTCGGCCGAGCTGCCGTTCGGCGGGGTGAAGCGCTCCGGCGTCGGTCGTGAGCTCGGCAAGTACGGGATGAGCGAGTTCGCCAACAAGAAGCTCGTGCGCGTGCCGCAGCCCGTGAGCGCGCACTGAGTCGCGGAGCGGTCGCATGCCAGGCTCAGCAGCGCCCGTGCTGCGGCAGCGTGCGACATAAGCTCGATCATGGTCACATCGAATGGAACCGTTGTCTCCCTCGTGGGCGATAGCTCGGCCGAGGTGCTCAAGGGCCTCGCAGCCCTGCGCAACGTCGAGGCCGTCGAGTTCGCCGCCGCGGGAGCGTCCGAACTCGTCAGCCGCATCAGCCGCTCGCACGCGTCGTACTTCGTCAGCGATGCCGATCCGCTGCTGCATGTCGCGGCGGCCTGGGTCGAGTTCTACGACGATCTGGTCTCGCTCGAGACGCTGAGCCTCGAGGCCGAGACGGCCGCTGCCGCGCTGCAGTCGGGGGCGACCGTGATGCCCGACTACTACCTCGTGCTGGAACCGGAGACCGTCGAGGGCACCTGGCGGCACTGGTGGTTCGGCGCGCTCGCCCGCAAGGCGCCCACGCGGGTGCTGCCCGTGCCCGGCTCGACGGCTCAGGTGCGTGCTCTGCTGCGCCAGCTCCCCACCGGTCGGCCCTGGGGCGAACTCGCGGCATGGCTGCGTGGGCTGCCGTACGTCGTCCCCGACACCGTCTAGACCCCATCCGCGGAATGCGGCCGGGTTCGGCGATGTCCGCGGCCCGCGCCAGGATGGAGCCGTGACTCGTCGAGGCCTGATCCTGTTCGCGGTGCTGTCGGTGGCGTGGGGAGTGCCGTACGTGTTCATCAAGATCGCGGTCGGCGAGCTCGCTCCGGAGGTCGTCGTGCTCGGCCGAACGGCTCTGGGCGCCCTGCTTCTGCTGCCGGTCGCGGTGTGGCGGCGCGAACTGCGCCTCGAGCGGCGGCACTGGTTGCCGTTGCTGGCCTACACGGTCGCCGAGATCGTGTTCCCGTGGTTCTTCCTCACCAGTTCCGAGGAGCGCCTGCCGTCCTCGATGACCGGGCTGCTGCTCGCGGCGGTGCCGCTGGTGAGTGTGCTCGTCGCCCTGGTGCTGCGCCGCAAGGAGCGGTTCACCGCCTCGAACTGGGCCGGTTTCGGCATCGGCCTCGTCGGCGTCGCGGCTCTCGTGGGCCTCGATGTCCAGGGCTCCGACCTGGGTGCGGTCGCCGAGGTCTCCGTCGCGGTCGTCGGCTACGCGATCGCGCCGGTCATCGCCGCCCGCTGGCTCGGCGACGCGCCCAGCATCGGCCTCACCACCTGGTCGCTCATCATCACCGCGATCCTCTACGTCCCGTTCGTCGCGATCCGCGGCACCTGGCCGACCACCTGGCCCAGCGCGCCGGCGCTGTGGTCGATCGTCGTCCTTGCCGTCGTCTGCACCGCCATCGCCTTCGTCGTCCTGTTCGCGCTCATCCGCGAAATCGGGCCGGTGCGCGCGACCACCGTCACCTACCTCAACCCGGCGATCGCGATCGCGGCCGGTGCGATCGTCCTCGGCGAGCAGATCACCCTGTGGACGGTCGCCGGCTTCCTCCTCGTCCTCGCCGGCTCCTATCTCGTCACGCACACCTCCCTCGCCGCGCCCGACGCGCCCCCGCCAACCGCTCGCTGATGGGGCGGGTGATCCTCGTCCGGACATGACGAGCCCGACTCCCCGGGGTTCGATCATGCGCAGAGCGCATGCCTTCATCGGTGCGCGCCCGCTGGTCCGCCGCATCGTCGGCCGCGTCGGGGACGGGACCTTCGGCTCTGTCACCGGTGCTTATCACGGCGGAGACTCGCTAGTTATGGGGTCCGGGACATCCGAAATATTCGGACACACCCGCTCTTCCGCGCATCGCCACTGACATCGGCGTCGGTGCGATACCAGTCCCGAAGGGGGCACTTGAAATGAACAAGTCCGTAGCTCGTACTCGTCGGCTCGCCACGCTGCTCGTCGGTCCGACCGCGATCCTGGTTGCCGGGCTGCTCGTCTGGCAAGGCTCCAGCGCCGCCTTCACGGCGACCACCCGAAACACCGGCAACAACTGGGAGACCGGCTCGGTGCTCCTCTCCGATGACGACCTCGGTGCTGCGGCCTTCCGCGTGACGGGAGTCACTCCAGGGCAGACCGGCTCGAAGTGCCTGGTCGTCACCTCCGATTCGACCGTTCCCGGCGAGGTGCGGATGTACATCGACACCGTGGGAGCCCAGGGCCTCGAGAACAACATCACGATGTCGATCCAGATCGGAGCCGGGGGCAGCTTCTCGGATTGCACCGGATTCGCGCCGTCCAGCACCCTCCCGGCGACGTCGCTCGCCGCGCTCGGCGCGAGCACCAACAACTACACGACCGGCGTTCTGCCCTGGGCTACCGCGGGAACCCCGCGCGAGACCAAGACCTACAAGGCGACCTGGACCTTCGACGTCACCGCTCTGACCTAGGCCCAGATCGACGCCCTTCAGGGGAAGTCGGCAAGTGCCGATGTCGTTTGGGAGTTGCAGTCCACCCCGTAGCGGTCGTGGCGGCGTGAGGGTGCAGCTCGATGACAGGGGAGCCGGCCCAGGAGCCTCAGACGCGTCGCGCAGTCGTCGTGGACTGGGGGCTCTTGGTCGTGCGCGTTCTCGCGCGCGGCTACCTGGTCTTCCTCGTCGCGCTTGCCGCCTGCGCCACACTCCCGATGGCCTTCGGCCTCACGGGAACGGTCGTGCAGAGCGGCTCGATGATGCCGCACATCGCCATCGGCGACGTCGTGCTCTCCCAGCCTTTGTCGGCGGACGCGCCGACTCCGCTCGGTCGGGTGGTGACCTTCCGGGCTCCCGCAGGCTCGGCGGAGCCGGGCATCCGGCTGCATCGCATCGTCGGAATCAATCCTGACGGCAGCCTGATCACCGCGGGCGACGCCAACCGGGACGTCGACAGCGCGCCGCTGGCCCGAGCCGACATCATCGCGGTGAGCTGCCTGCTGATTCCGTGGATCGGCCTTCCGGCCTACTGGCTGCAGCACGGCCTTCTCGTCCCCTTCGCCGCATGGATCGCGGTGACGCTGCTCGCGCTGGTCATCGAGTTCCTCGCGTCGCGGGGCGAGACCCGAGGACGAGGCGACCGTCGATCCGGGCACTCTCGGCCGCCGTACCCTGGCATCCGCACTTTGGCCGGACGCATCGGCCCGGAGAGCGCCCTGTCGGTGATGTTTCTCTTTCTCTGCGCCGCAATGGTCGCCATCGCCCCGATCGTCCCGGCCGCGAGCGCGGCGTTCACCGGGAGCACGACGAATGCAGCGAACAACTGGGTCGCCTCCACGGCGCTGAGTCCGGCCAAACTCGCCTTCACGACCAATCCGTCCAACTCGACGGGCGGCATCGCCTTCGGCATCCAGCCGGTGGTCGCGATCCAGACCTCGAGCGGTTCCTCGACCATCAGCACCGCTCCGGTGACGCTGTCCATCAGCACCCCTGCGGGCGCCACCCTCAGCTGCAGTGCCAACCCGGTCGCCGCTGCCTCCGGAACCGGCGGGTTCTCGGGTTGCACGATCGACAAGGCCGGCACCTACACCCTGACGGCAACCTCGCCGGGTTTGTCCTCGGCCATCAGCGGCACCGTCGTCGTCTCCGTTGGCGCGGCGAGCAAGCTGGTCTTCACGACGAGTCCCAGCAACGCGGCCCGCAACGTGGCCTTCACCACCCAGCCGGTGGTCGCCGTGCAGGATGCCGGCGGCAACACGGTCACGAGCAGCACCGCTCCGGTCGCCTTGACCATCGCCAAGGGGAAGCTCGTCTGCACGAGCAACCCCAAGAACGCTGTCGCGGGAGTCGCTGCCTTCGATGGCTGCCGGATCAATCAGGCCGGAAGCTACGTGCTCACCGCCAGCTCGGCGAGCCTGCAGAGCGGGGTCAGCTCCACGTTCTTCATCTTCACGACCCCGCGCAAGCTGGCCTTCACCACCTCGCCTTCGTCGGCGCTCAGCGGCGCCGCGTTCGACATCCAGCCGACCGTCGCCATTCAGGATGCGAGCGGCAACACGACCTCAGGCACGACCTCGATCACCCTGTCGATCACCACCCCGGCCGGGGCGACGCTGAGTTGCGCCGCGAACCCGAAGGCGGCAGTGAACGGCACCGCGACCTTCAGCGGGTGCGCTATCGGGAAGGCGGGGACCTACACGTTGACCGCGACGGCCTTCGGCCTGAGTTCGGCGACGAGCGCCAGCTTCACCATCAGCGCCGGCCCCGCGACCCGGCTGAGCTTCACTTCATCGCCCTCGAACTCGGTCAGGTCGATCACCTTCGCGACCCAGCCGGTCGTCGCCGTGCTCGACGCGTTCGGGAACACCACGACCAGCACCGCATCGGTCACTCTGGCGATCACGAATCCCGCTGGGGCGACCCTCAACTGCATGAGCAACCCGAAGGCGGCGGTGTCGGGCGTCGCCGCCTTCTCGGGGTGCAGCATCGATCGGGCCGGAATCTACACCCTGAGGGCGACCTCGTCCCCGCTCACGCCGGGAGTGAGCGCGAGCTTCGTCGTGATCTAGTACAAGCCAGGCTCGTAGGCGACCATGAGCGCAACGGCCGCGATGAGCCGCCACGACCATGGTGGCCAAGGTGCAGGTTTGGTGTATCGGCGAACATCAGCGCGGTGGCGGTCGTCAGCACCGTGATGCCGATCAGCTTTTTCCGGCGACACCGATTCCCATCTGGCCGGTCTGATGGTGCAACCGGAACGGGTAGAGACCGGAGTCGGACTCGACCAGCGGCCTCAACGTCGCCGGCCGATCGCTTCATGGACCGGAATTCGCCATCTTTTCCTCTGGGACTTTGGTCCTTGGCGACCGTCTTCACCGGAGCGTAGATTCGGGACAACGAGATGAAGGAGTCATCATGACCGCTGGAGAGAGCATCAAAAAAGGTGCTGAAGGCGCCAAGAAGGTCACCGACAACGTCGTGGACGCCGTCGAGGGCAAGGTCAACGAGGCCACCGACGCGGTGGAGAACGCGCTGAAGACGGCGGCGGACAAGATCCACCACGCCGCGAGCCACGACACGACACACAAGTAGACCAGCCCGACGCCCGCGCAGGGCAGGCCGTTCGCGGTAACGAGCGCAGCTGCTGCCGAGATGGAGTGATCGACCGTGCCGAACGAGGAAGCCGAGGGGTCCGCGACGGCGCAGAGCGCTGAACTCGACGCGCTGTTCGCGGATGTCAGCTTTCTCCGTCAGGCGATTCTCGACGCCGAAGTACGGAATGCCGCGCAGATCGAGGCCGTCCGACCGAATCACCGCTACAGCGCCGCCAACCTTATTCACTACGTGGAGTTGCGCCGGCACGACATGCGCGAGTTGCAGGCCCGCCTCTCCGATCAGGGCCTCTCCTCGCTCGGCAGGACCGAGTCGCATGTGCTCGTCAGCATCGACGCGCTGCTTCGCAGACTGGCCCGTCTCACCGGGCGGGTCGAGAGCGACCTGCCGCTACCGTCCGTCCCGGACGGTGCGGAGTTGCTCTCCCGCAATGCGGTCGCCCTGCTCGGCCCGCAGCCGGCGGGCCGGGTCACGCGAATCATGGTGACGCTTCCGACCGAGGCCGCCTCCGACCCGCCGCTCGTGCGCGACATGCTGGAAAGCGGCATGGACATCGCGCGGATCAATTGCGCTCACGACGATCCGGCGACATGGGAGGCGATGCTCGCCAACATCCGCGCCGGGACGGCCTCCTCCCACCGGCCGTGCCTGGTGTCCATGGACCTGGGCGGCCCCAAGCTGCGCACCGGTCCCATCCAGCCCGGCCCGTCCGTACTCAAGGTCCGGCCGTCTCGTGACGCGCTCGGGGCGGTGATCGAGCCCGCCCGGGTCTGGCTGGGAACCCCGCCCCCGGACGCCGGACAACCCTCCGTCCCGGCCGTGCCGCTGCAGGAGCCCGCCTGGGTGGGCAGCCGCCGCGTCGGCGAGCGGATCCAGACCGTGGATGCCCGCGGAGCGCGCCGGACCATGACCGTCGAGAGGGTCACCGCCGCGGGCTGCCTGGTCTCGCTCCGGCAGACCGCCTACCTTGTGCCCGGGATGATCCTGTCCGACGGGAAGAAGTCCGGCACGAAGAGCCGGAACGCCCGCATCGGGCCGCTTCCGCAGGCCGAGCGAACGATCCTGGTGCGACGCGGCGACCGGATCGTCCTCTCCGACGACCTCAGTCCTGTCGAGCCCACGACCGATGCCCTGCATCGGATCGGATGCACGCTGCCCGACGTCTTCGCGGACGCCAGGCCGGGCGAGAGGGTGCTGCTCGACGATGGCAAGATCAGCGGCGTCATCACCGCTGTCTCGCCGGGCGCGCTGACGGTGGAGGTGCGTGCCGCAGGGGTCGCGGGAACCAAGCTCGGTGCCGAGAAGGGGATCAACCTCCCCGACACCCGGCTCTCGCTCTCCGCCCTGACCGAGCAGGACATCGAGGATCTCGAGTTCGTGAAAGGGCACGCCGACATCGTGGAGATGTCCTTCGTCCGCAGTGAGAACGACGTGCGCGACCTGCTGAACCGCCTCGACCAGGTGCCGGAGGGCGGTCTGGGCGTCGTGCTCAAGATCGAGACCGTCGCCGGGTTCGACGCGCTGCCGCAGATCCTCCTCGAGGCGATGCGCTGGGACCGCATCGGCGTCATGATCGCCCGCGGCGACCTCGCGGTGGAGGTCGGCTTCGAGCGGCTCTCCGAGGTCCAGGAGGAGATCCTCTGGCTTTGCGAGGCAGCCCACGCGCCCGTGATCTGGGCTACTGAGGTCCTGGACTCGATGGCCAGGACCGGCATCCCCTCCCGGGCGGAGGTCACCGATGCGGCGATGGCTGAGCGCGCCGAGTGCGTCATGCTCAACAAGGGACCGTACATCGACGAGGCCATCCGGATGCTGGCCGGAATCCTCGGCAGGATGCAGGACCACATGCAGAAGAAGCGCAGCCTCTTGCGCCGACTCCGCGCCTGGGATCGCGAGCCGGTCGAGGAGGAGGGCGTCAACGGCCCGCCCCCCGCTGTCATCGCCCAAGCGACGACGTCCGACGTCTGAGGGAAGGCCTGCCGCATTCGCGCCCCCGTGGCGTAGCGTCGACGGCGTGACGACGAGCGCAGAGGTCCTGGTGGATGCGATCGGCCGGGTGCGGTCGATCGCCGGCACAGTGGCGCGAAGCCTTACGCCCGAGCTTCTCGAGGGCAGGCTCGACCCCGAGGCGAACACCATCGCCTGGCTGCTCTGGCATGTCGGGCGCGTGCAGGACGCCCAGGTCGCGGACGCCGCGGGGACCGACGAGGTCTGGATCGCGGACGGTTGGGTCGACCGCTTCGGGCTGCCATTCGACTCCTCCGCGACCGGATATAGGCAAAGCGCGGACGAAGTCGGCGCGGTGAAAGGCATTGCCGCCGAGCTGCTCCTCGGATACATCGAAGCCGTCTGCGACCGCACGGTCGCCTATCTGGGCACACTGGGCGAGTCCGACCTCGACCGCGTGGTCGACCGGAACTGGAGTCCGCCGGTGACCCTCGCCGCCCGACTGGTCAGCATCGTCAGCGACGACCTCCAGCATCTCGGCCAGGCCGCGTTCATCCGCGGGGTCCTGGAACGGACCTAGGAATAACCGAGGCGGTCATCTAGCTTGAGATGACGGAAACGGAAAGAGGTGCGTCGTGAAGGCAGTAGTCGACGGCACGGTGGTCGCAGAGGCACCGAGCGAGGAGCTGATTCGCATCGAGGGCAACTGGTACTTCCCGCCCGAAGCGGTGAAGACCGAATACTTCGAGAAGAGCCCGACCCCGTACACGTGCCCGTGGAAGGGCGAATGCCAGTACTTCACGCTGAATGTCGGCGGCAAGGCCTACCGTGACACGGCATGGAGCTACCCGGAACCGCTGCCCACCGCGTTCGACCGCGTCGGCAAGGATTTTTCCAACTACGTCGCGTTCTGGAAGTTCGCGCAAGTCCTCGACTGAGGCCGGTCGGCGCGTGATCGAGTTCCGCCAGGTCTCCAAACGCTTTCCCGACGGGACGCTCGCCGTGAGCGGCCTCGACCTCGTCATCCCCGCCCGGCAGACGACCGTCTTCGTCGGGTCGTCCGGCAGCGGCAAGACCACGATTCTGCGCATGATCAACCGCATGGTCGACCCGAGCAGCGGGTCGATCCTCATCGACGGCAACGACATCGGCGGCCTCGAACCGGTCGCGCTACGGCGCTCCATCGGCTACGTCATGCAGAACTCCGGCCTGCTGCCGCACCGCACGGTGCTCGACAACATCGCCACCGTCCCGCTGCTGCGCGGCGCGAAGCGGGGAACCGCCCGCGAGCACGCCCGCGAGCTCATGGCCGTCGTCGGCCTCGATCCGAATCTCGCCCAGCGCTACCCGGCCCAGCTCTCCGGCGGGCAGCAGCAGCGCGTCGGCGTCGCCCGCGGGCTCGCTGCCGACCCCAACATCCTCCTCATGGACGAGCCCTTCGGTGCCGTCGACCCGATCGTGCGCGCCGAGCTCCAGGTCGAGCTGCAGCGCATCCAGCGCGAACTCGGCAAGACGATCGTCTTCGTCACGCACGACATCGACGAGGCGTTTCTGCTCGGCGACCAGGTCGCGCTCTTGCGCCACGGCGGCATCCTCGCCCAGCTCGGCGCGCCGCGCGAACTGCTCGACAACCCGGCCGACGAGTTCGTCAGCGGATTCATCGACGCCGGGCGCCCGCGGAGCATCCTGCGATGACCTGGATCGTCGCGAACTGGGACCAGATCGCGCGCTACGGCCTGCAGCACGTCTGGCTGAGCGTTCCGCCCATCGTCGCCGGCACCGCGCTGTCGATACCGCTCGGCCAGCTGGCGAACCGCTACCGCCTCTCGCGGGGCGTGCTCTTGTCGATCGGCGGCATCCTCTACGCCATCCCGTCGCTGCCGCTCTTCGTCCTGCTGCCGTCCCTGCTCGGCACCAGGATCCTCGACCCCCTCAACGTCGAGGTGGCGCTGACGATCTACGCCCTCGCGCTCATGCTGCGCGCCACCGCCGACGCGCTCGCCTCGGTCGACGGGCAGGTCACGCTGTCGGCGACGGCGGTCGGCTACGGCGGATGGCGCCGCTTCTGGGGCGTCGAGCTGCCACTCGCCGGCCCCGTGATCCTCGCGGGGGTGCGCGTCGTCTCGGCGAGCACCGTCAGCCTCGTCACCGTCGGCTCGCTCATCGGCGTCAACTCGCTGGGCTTCTTCTTCCTTGACGGCTACCAGCGCTACTTCCCGACGGAGATCTGGGTGGGCATCGTCGGCACGGTGGTCATCGCGGTCGTCTTCGATCTGCTGCTCGTGCTCGCCGGTCGCCTCCTCATGCCGTGGGCGCGCCCGAGTCGTCGGGCCGGCCGAGCGACGGCGACCCTGCTCGGCGTCGAGGCGGAGCCGTCGTGAACCCCTATTCGCAGGCCTTCGCCTGGCTGTCCGACGCCGGCAACTGGGCGGGTCCGGGCGGCATCGGATGGCGCATCCTCGAGCACCTCGACTACACCGGGCTCACCCTTGCGCTCGCCGTCGCGATCGCGCTTCCCGCCGGTCTCGCCGTCGGCCACACCGGCCGCGGTCGCGAGATCGTCGTGCCGTTCACCGGGGCGCTGCGGGCGCTGCCGACGCTCGGCCTCGTCACCGTCCTGGCGCTCCTGGTGAGCAGCGACCTCCTCGCCCCGCTCATCGCGCTCGTCATCCTCGCGCTGCCGCCCATCATCGCCGGCGCGTACGCGGGGGTGCAGGCGGTCGACCGCGACACGGTCGACGCCGCCAAGGCGATCGGATTCACCGGCTGGCAGGTCCTCTGGCGCGTCGAGTTCCCGCTCGCGCTCCCGCTCGTCCTCGGCGGCATCCGCTCGGCGTGCCTGCAGGTCATCGCCACTTGGACGGTCGCGGCGTTCCTGCCGCTCGGCGGGCTCGGCCGCTTCCTCATCGACGGCCTGGCGATCCGCGACTACGCCCAGATGCTCGGCGGCTCGCTCGTCGTCATCGCCCTCGCCCTCGCCGCTGACGGCGTGTTCGTCATCGCCCAGCGCCTCGCCACTCCGCGCGGCGTGCGCGCCGCCCGGATCCCCGATGCCCCCACCACCACGCACCAGCCGTCCCGAAAGGAAATCCCATGGCCAGAACCATCCGCCTGACCGCCGCCGCGGGGGTGCTCGCCCTCGCCGCCGCCCTCGCAGGATGCGCATCCAGCAACCCGCTCGGCGACAACAACCCGGCAAGCTCACCGCCCTCGACCGGTGCGCCGGTGACGAGCATCACCGTCGGATCGGCCGCCTTCCCGGAGAGCGAGATCCTCGCCTACGTCTACGCCGACGCGCTGCAGGCGAGCGGCGTCGCCGCCACGGTCACCCCGAACATCGGCGCCCGCGACGCCTACATCGCCGCACTGAAGGACGGCTCGATCGACCTCGTGCCCGAGTACACCGGCAACCTGCTGCAGTACTTCGACGCGAAGGCGACGGCCCAGTCGAGCGATGACGTGTACACGGCGCTGAAGACGGCGGTTCCGCAGGGCTACGAGGTACTCGACCAGGCTGCGGCGCAGGACGCCGACTCGTACAACGTCACGAAGGCCTTCAGCGAAAAGTGGGGCGTCACGAGCCTCGCGGACCTCAAGAAGGTCACCGACCCGATCACCGTCGCCGCGAACCCGGAGTTCCAGACCCGGCCGTACGGCATCCCCGGCCTCAAGAGCGTCTACGGAGTGAGCGCCACCCTGCTGCCGATCAACGACGGCGGCGGCCCGAACACGCTCAAGGCGCTGCTCGACGGCAAGGCCCAGCTCGCCGACATCTACTCGACCACTCCGTCGATCACCCAGAACAACCTCGTGACGCTGGCGGATCCGGACCACATGGTCCTCGCGCAGAACGTCGTTCCGCTCATCAACTCCGGCAAGGCCGACGCCGCCGTCACCCAGGCGCTCGACAAGGTGCAGGCCAACCTCACCACCGCGGACCTCATCGAGATGAACACCAAGAGCTCGGTCGGCAAGGAATCCGCGCAGAACATCGCCACGGAGTGGCTGAAGCAGAAGAATCTGTTCGGCTGAGCTGTGGACCTCTACGACCTCATCGTGATCGGCGCCGGTCCCGTCGGCGAGAACGTCGCCGACTACGCCGCGAAGCGCGGCCTGTCGGTCGCGATCGTCGAGGAGGAACTCGTCGGCGGCGAATGCTCCTACTGGGCGTGCATGCCGTCGAAGGCGCTGCTTCGCAGCGGTCACGCGCTCGCGGCCGCGCAGCGGGTCGGAGGCGCCGCACAGGTCGTGGGGTCTCGGGTCGATGCCGCGGCTGTGCTCGAGCGGCGCACCTCCTTCGCCGCGAACTGGGATGACGCCTCCCAGGTCGACTGGCTCGGCTCGGCGGGCATCGACCTCATCCGCGGTCACGGCCGGCTCGTCGGCGTGCGCGCCGTGGAGGTCGGCGGCACCCGCTACCGGGCTCGCGCCGCGGTCGCCGTGGCGACGGGCTCGGTGCCCGTGCTGCCGGACATCCCCGGACTCGCCGATGCCCAGCCCTGGTCGACGCGCGAGGCCACCAGCGCGAAGTCCATACCCGCCAGCCTTGCGGTCATCGGCGGGGGAGTGGCGGCCGTCGAGCTCGCCACCGCCTATGCGCGGCTCGGGGCATCCGTCACGCTCCTCGCGCGGTCAGGTCTGCTCTCCGGCCAGGAGCCGTTCGCGGGGGAAGCCGTCGCCGGGGCGCTGCGCGCTCTCGGCGTCGACGTCCGCCTCGGAGTCCAGCCGGTGCGGGTCGACCGATCGGGCCCGGACGGTCCGGTGGCCCTCGAACTGCCCGACGGTCCAGCCGTGGTCGCGAGCGAGGTCCTGGTGGCGACCGGGAGGACCGCCCGGACGGCCGACCTGGGGCTCGATGCGGTCGGACTGACGGCGAATGCGCCGCTCGACGTCGACGACACGATGCTCGTGCGCGGCACCGACTGGCTTTACGGGGTCGGCGACGTCAACCATCGCGCCCTGCTCACCCACCAGGGCAAATACCAGGCGCGCGCTGCCGGCGAGGCGATCGCCGCCAGGTACCTCGGCACCGCGGTCCGCGATGCGCCCTGGGGCGCGCATGTCGCCACCGCCGACCATGCCGCCGTGCCGCAGGTGATCTTCACCGATCCCGAGGTCGCCCGAGTCGGGCTCACGGAAGCGGAGGCGCGGTCGGCCGGATTCGAGGTGCGCGCAGTCGAGTACGACCTGGGATGGGTTGCCGGCGCGTCTCTGCAGGCCGACGGCTACCAGGGCCGAGCCAAGATGGTGGTCGACGAGAGGCGCAAGGTCGTGGTCGGCGTGACCTTCGTCGGTCAGGATGTCGCTGAGCTCGTCCACGCCGCGACGATCGCGGTCGTCGGGGAGGTGACGCTCGAACGGCTGTGGCATGCCGTGCCCGCCTATCCCACCATGAGCGAGATCTGGCTGCGGCTGCTCGAGGCGTACGGCCGGCCCGCCGTGTGACCGTGACGACGCTATTGCGGTGAGGCCGGGGCGTCGAATCGGGATGCCAGCCGTTCTTCGCCGTCGACCTGGGTGAGCACGACGTCTCCGGCGTGCAGGCGGGTGCTGTTGCGGACCGGGATGTTGCGCCCGGCGCGGCTGATGAGACTGATCCAGTCGTCGTCACCGGTGGAGATCTCGGCGACCGTGCTTCCGTCCGCCGGCGAGCCGGCGGCCACCACGTGACGGCGCAGGCCTTCCGGTTCGTCGGCGAACTTCACGTCGAGGGACCACGGCCGCGCCTCCACGATGCGCATCGGCACCCGGAGCAGTTTCGCGAAGAGCGGCACGAGCCCGCCTTGGAGCAGAACCGAGGCGAGCACGACGATGAAGACGATGGCGTACAGCTCGGCGGCGCCCGGCGCGCCCGATTCGAGGATGAACATGCCGAGCAGGATCGGGACGGCACCCTTGAGCCCGGCCCAGAGGATGAAGGCGCGTTCGCCGCGTTTGAGCCGGATCGGAAGGGTGAGCAGGCCGACGAACACCGGGCGGATGACGAAGATCAGCAGCCCGGCGATCGCCAGCCCGGTGAGGAGCAGTTCCGGCCGGAGCACGTCGCGCAGCCGGACGCTGAGACCGAGCAGGACGAACACGGTGATCTCGGCCAGACTCGCCAGCCCCGAGCTGAATCGCTCGGATTCGCGTTTGTAGGGTGCGCGCACGTCGCCGACCAGGATGCCGGCGATGAACGCCGCAAGGAAGCCCGATCCCTGCAGCGCCGTGCCGACCGCGTAGAGCAGCACCGCGGCGGCCACGGTGAAGACGGAGGCCAGAGCCTCGTCCGGCAGGCGCACCCGGCGCATGACCCAGGCGAGGACGAGGCCGCCGGCGATGCCCACTGCCGCCCCGATCGCCAACTGGAGCACGAAGGTCGCCACGCCGGTCCCCACCGAGTCGAGTCCGGCTCCGCCGACGCTGAGCAGGCTGAGCATCAACGCGATCCCGACCGGATCGTTGGCACCCGACTCGCCCTCGAGGATCGTGCCCGAGCGGCCGGAGATCTCGCGGCCGGCGAGCACGGAGAACACGACAGCGGGATCGGTAGGGGAGAGAGCCGCACCGAGGAGGAGCGAACTCTGCCATTCGAACCCGAACAGGAAGTGCGCGGCGACGGCGATCGCGCCGGCCGTGACCGCGGTGCCGGCGATGCCTATCCAGGCGATCGGTCCCAGGGCCGCCCGGAATCGGCTCCAGCCGATGTGCATCCCGCCGTCGAAGAGGATGACCACGAGGGCGATGCTCACGACCCGTTCGTCGACGATGCGGTTGTCGGCGGTGAACGGGGGAAGGAACAGCGCGGCGATGGCGGCGAGAATCAGGAAGAGCGCCGGGGTCGGGATCCGCAGCAGGCGGGTGAGCCGGTTCGAGAACACGGCGGCGACCACCACCGCAGCGCCGATCAGGACGGTCAGCGCGAACGTTTCGTTCTCCATCGGCGTACCCTTCTGTGGCGTCAGCGAGTCATCGCCGACCAGACTTCCCGGCACACCGTCCTGCGCACCCAATCTAGCCCGATGGGCCTGCTCCGGTCGGGTCAAGCGCTCGCTCGGCGCCCAGGCCGCGTGCAGGCGGCGGGCGTATGCTCGCACTACCTGCGACGGCCGGATCGCAGCAGTTCCGCTCGGTCGTCGTCGACCGGATCACGCTGTGATTCCACGGGAGGTGCCGTCCGGCAGACGTCTCGCCATCGGCCCGGTGCCTCGGCGCAGGCCGTAACGGACGGATGCGGTCGATGACCCGGTTCGGATACCTGAGCACCTACCCGCCGACGCGGTGCGGGCTCGCCACCTTCACCGAGGCCCTCGCTTCGACCATCGCGGCCGTCGAGGACGACGAGTCGATCATCGTGCGCGTCGATGACCTCGTCCCCGCGGGCCCGTCCCTTCCGGGGCCCGGGCTGCGGATCGGGAGCGTGCTGCGCCCCGACGACGACGCCAGCCGGGCGCGCGCGGCCGACATGCTCCACGCCTCCGATGTCGTCATCGTGCAGCACGAGTACGGCATCTACGGCGGACCCGATGGCGACGAGATCCTCGACGTGCTCGCCCGCCTGCGCCGGCCCAGCATCGTGGTGATGCACACCGTGCTCGCGACGCCGACCCCTCATCAGCGGGAGGTCACCGCGGGCATCGCGGCGCTCGCCGGCGCGGTCGTGGCCATGACGGCGACGGCGTTCGCGCTGCTCGCCGACGAGTACGCGGTCCCGCCGGCGAAGCTGCACCTCATCCCGCACGGCGTCGGGCCGTGGGCGTCGGCGACGGCGGTGCGCGAGTCTCCGCGCCCGGTGATCCTGACGTGGGGTCTGATCGGCCCGGGAAAGGGCATCGAGTGGGGCATCCGCGCGCTCGCCGAGCTCGGCGACCTGACGCCGGCGCCGCTGTACCGCGTGCTCGGGCAGACCCATCCCAAGGTCGTGCTGGAGGAGGGCCAGCGGTACCGGCGCTCCCTGCTGGCGCTCGTCGACGAGCTCGCTCTGGCCGACGACGTCGAGATCGACGGACGGTATCGCGAGACGGCGGAGCTCGCCGCCGAGGTCGCGGCCGCCGACATCGTGCTGCTGCCCTATGACTCTCGCGAGCAGGCGACGTCCGGGGTCCTGGCGGAGGCCGCCGCGGCCGGCAAGCTCGTCATCGCGACCCGGTTCCCGCACGCGATCGAGGTGCTCGCGGGGGGCGGCGGCATGCTCGTCGACCATCAGCGCCCGGACCAGATCGCCGCGGCGATCCGCACCGTGCTGCGCGATCCGCGCCATGCGCTGGCCGCCGCGGCCCGCGCCCTGGAATCCGCCCGGGCGAACAGCTGGGAGACCGTCGCAGAACGCTACCGCGAACTCGCCGCGGAGCTCGCCGTCGTCGACCGCGTTCCCCGATGACCGTCGTCGAGACGGCCATCGCGCCGCTGCCCTACAGTCATGTGGCCGCCATGACCGGCAGCCACGGCATCTACGAGCACGCCGACCATCGTGCGCCGCGTATCGGGCACGGCTACTGCACCGACGACGTCGCCCGCGCGCTGACGGCGGTCGTGCGCGAGCCCGAGCGCACGGCGGAGCTCGTCGGCCTCGCCGGCGTGTACCTCGCGTTCCTCGAGCGGGCCGTCACGGCGAACGGCGCCGTCCACAACCGGATGTCGCCGGCCGGCGACTGGACCGATCAGCCCTCGACCGACGACTGGTGGGGGCGCGCCGTCGCCGGCCTCGGCGCGATGGTGAGGTACGCGCCCAGCGCGGGCGACCGGGCTCGCGCGCTGCGCGCCTTCCTCCGCGCTGCGGGGCGCTCGTCGACGGACGTCCGCGCCTCGGCGTTCGCCGCCGTCGGCGCCGCCGACGTGCTCGCGGCCCTGCCGCACCTGGCCGCGGCCAGGCTCCTGCTCGTCGACTGCCTCGCCCGCATTCCCCGCCACCCGCTCGCCGACTGGGGATGGCCCGAGCCGAGGCTGCGCTACGCGAACGCGGCGCTGTGCCGCGCGCTCATCGTCGGCGGCGATGCGCTCGGCGAGGACGGGACCGTCGCGGACGGGATCGCCCTCCTCACCGCCCTGCTCGCCATCGAGACGAGCCCGTCCGGGCATCTGTCTCTGGCGGGCACGGACGGACGCGGCGCCGGCGAGCCCGGGCCGCTCTGGGACCAGCAGCCGATCGAGGCGGCGGCGCTCGCCGATGCCTGCGTCGCAGCGCTCGCCGTCACGGGCGAGGCCCACTGGGCGCGCGAGACGCTGAGGGCCTGGGCCTGGTTCACCGGCGACAACGATGCCGGCACGGTGATGGTCGATCTCGCCACCGGGGCCGGATACGACGGTCTCGAGCCCGGCGGGCGCAACGAGAACTGCGGCGCGGAGTCCACGCTGGCCGCGATCAGCGCGAACCAGGACGCCCGCCTGGCGGCCCGACGGCTCGCATGAGCATCCTCGCCACGGACGCCGGAGTCGAGCTCGCCCCGGACCCTGGACGGGCCATCGCCCGCCTCTTCCTGCCGGGCGAGAGCACCCCTGGCGGCGAACCGCGCACCGAGGGCGTGCTCGCGCGCGTGCTGGCGACGTCGCCGGATGCGATCGCGGCCGAGGCGTGGTCCATCCTCGACCGCTTCGGCGCCCGCCACGACGGCCTCGTCGCGACGCTGCGCGCGAACGCCGCCGCGGTGCGCGCGCCCGGCGCGCCGGACCTCGACGACGACATGGCGATCGTCGTGGGCGCGGCCTTCACCGCCGAGTACTCGGTGGAGGGCACGGCGCTGTGCAATCCGAGCGCCGTCGCCCACCCGGATCAGAGCGGGCTCGCCCCCGGCCAGCTCCGGGTGATGCTGTCGCTGCGCTCGATCGGCGAGCCGCACCTCTCCTCGGTCCAGTTCTGCGAGGCGGTGATCGGCCCGGGTCGCCGCTGGGAGTTCCTTCCCCGCCAGGCCCCGCTCAGCCGCGCCGTCGTCAGCGCCGACGCCGACTCGTCCTACCGGGCGGTCTTCGACCCGACCAGTGGCCTCAGCACGCGGGTGCTGTTCCCCGTCACCGACGAGGAGAGCCACGGAATCGAGGACGTCCGCCTCGTCGCCTTCGAGCACGACGGCGGGCGCGAGTACCGGGGCACCTTCACGGCCTACGACGGCGGCTCGATCGCCTCGAAGCTCCTGACGACGACCGACTTCCGCGAGTTCGCCGTCCGCAGCCTGACCGGTCCTCCGGCGTGGACGAAGGGCATGGCGCTGTTCCCGCGCCTCGTCGGCGGGATGCATCTCGCGCTCGGCCGCACGGACGGGGAATCCCTCGGCCTCGCCCGCTCGCCGGACGGGCTCGACTGGAGCACCGAGGAGCCGCTGCACGGCCCCGACGCACTCTGGGAGGTCGTTCAGAGCGGCAACTGCGGGCCGCCGATCGAGACGGCGGCCGGATGGCTCGTCCTCACGCACGGCGTCGCGCCGATGCGCGTCTACAGCATCGGCGCGATCCTGCTGGAGTTGGCCGACCCGTCCCACGTCATCGGCGTGCTTCCCGGCCCGCTCGTCGAGCCGTCCGGATCGGACGGCGGCGGCTACGTTCCGAACGTCGTCTACAGTTGCGGCGGAATCGTCCACGACGGCGTGCTGTGGATTCCCCACGGTGTCGACGACGCGCGCATCCGGGTCGTCTCGGTCGAGCTCGACGCACTCCTGGCCGCGATGCGTCCGCCGTCGCCGTCGACGTGGATCCGTCCCGACCTCAGTCGACGAGATCGACGACCAGGCGATCAGTGACGGAGCGCGAGACGCACGGGTACATGACCCGCGCGGCATCCTTCTCGGCGTCGCCGAGCACCGAGTCGAGGTGGAGCGGCGTTCCGTCGAGCACCCGCAGCTCGCAGGCGCCGCATACGCCTTCGCGGCAGGAGCCCGCGATGGGCGCCCCGGCGGCCTCCAGCACGTCGAGGATGCTGCGGTTGGCCGGAACGCGGAACGAGCCGACGCCCGCGAGCTCGACCTGCACCGGGCTCGGGCGCAGGCCGGCCCGCCGGTCGACGGGCACGAACCGCTCGAGATGGAGTCGTCCAGCCGGCACGACCGCGGCGAGCGCGTCGAGAAGACCGGCCGGGCCGCAGGCGTAGACCTGGGCGGTGCTGTGCGCCGCGAGGTCCGCCACAGGGAGCCGCTCGGTGTGCTCGTCCCGCGCGTAGATCGTGACTCTGCCCGGGTAGCGCGCCGCGAGCGACTCTGCGAAGGCCATCCTCGAGCGGGTCCGGCCGATGTAGAGCAGCTCCCAGTTCCGCGACGCGGGAAGTGAGGCGATCATCGCCATGATCGGCGTGATGCCGATGCCGCCGGCGACGAACAGGTAGTCCGGGGCTGCGTCAAGGGGGAAGTTGTTGCGCGGCGGATCGATTTCCAGCATCTGGCCGGCGACGAGCCAGTCGTGGATGAACCGGCTTCCGCCTGCGGAGTCGGGCGAGCGGGCGACGGCGATGTCGTAGGAGTGTCGCTCCGCCGGGTCGCCGCAGAGCGAGTAGCGCCGTTCCAGGCCGTTCGGGAGGTGGACGGTGATGTGCGCTCCGGGCGTCCACGGCGGCAGCGGATCGTCGGTCAGTGGCACGAGGCGGACGCCGCGCACATCCTCCGCCCGCTGGCGCAGCGCGGCCACCCGGACGGGTATTCGCTCGCGTACCGCGCTCTGGCGCGTCTTCGCCGCGCTCCGGCGCCGCTGGGCTGCGGCCGAGCCCACGAACTGCCTCACGATGACCGCCATCGCCGTCGCCACGATGACGGCGGTGGACAGCGAGATGTACCACCCGGTGCCGGTATCGGTTCCGGCCGTTGCGGCGTGGAAGGCGACGAGCACGACGATGGCGTAGCTCGCGAAGTGGAGGCCCTTCCATAGGCGGCGGGGGAGGAGGCGCATGGCGAGCGAGGAGAGCCCGACGGCGGCCATGAGGTAGAGCGCCACGATGCCCAGGGAGAGCGGCAGCGGCGCATAGTGCGATGAGAGCGGCACCAGTGCGGCGGCGATCCCGAAGCCCTGGGAGCGCAGGTACGGGTCCAGCAGCAGCGAGCCCACATGGATGAAGGTCATGAGGAGGGCGATCCCGCTGAGGTGGGCGTGCAGGGTCCGCAGCCACGCGGGGTTGTCGGCGACCCGAAGGACGCGGGTGGACAGCAGGATGCCCCACAGGGTCGTCAGCGTCAGCAGCGTCCAGGCCACGATGGCGGCGGATCGGGATACGTACCACCAGAGATGCGGATCGGTCACCGGTAGGTGCTCCAGTTCGGTGAGGCGTGCATCGCGCCCTCCGCCGTGATGGCGAGCCCGGCGGCGCCCTGCGTCGGCAGCCAGGCGAGATAGTCGGCGAGCGGGCGCAGGAATCCGGACTTGGTGAGTGATTCGGCCCGCGCCCCGCTGGCGGCGATGACGGTGACGGTCTGGATGTCGGTGGGGATGCTCGCCGCAGTGCGCGGGTCGATGAGGTGGTGCGCGGAGCCGCCTCCTAGGGTGTTCCAGCGGAGTCGGCGCGTGCTGGAGGTCGCGACCCCGCCGGTGACGAGGCGGACGATATCGCAGTGCTCCGTCGGGTGGAACGGGTCCTCCACGCCGATGCGCCATGCGATGCCGTCGGGTGCCCTGCCGGCGGCCGCCACATCGCCGCCGAACTGGGCGAGGGCCCCTTCCGCCCCGCGGTCGAGGGCGTATCGGACGGCGAGGTCGGCGGCGAGTCCCTTCCCGATCCCGCCCGGGTCGAGGGTCGTGCCCCGGGGCAGCGCGACCGTGTCGTCGCCGATGCGCACCCCTGTCAGGTCGCCCGGTGCGCGGGCGGAAGCGGGCAGGAGGGTGCTCAGCGTCGGGTCGAGGCGCGACGAGCGGTAGCCCTCGACGAGCGTCGGGAGCAGTGTCGGATCGTAGTCGCCGCCGGTGCGCTGGTGGGCCTCGAGCATCTCGCGGATCAGCAGGGACGTGAGCGGGTCCACACGACGCGGCTCGCCCTCGGCGAGATTGAGAGCGGTGATGTCGCTGTCGGCGCGGAACCGGCTCCAGAGCGCATCGAGCCGTCGGGCGAGCGCGAGTGCGCCGTTCGCGACATCGTCGTCGGCATCCACCACGGTCATGACGAACCGGTTGCCCATCGCCATCGTCTCCGCGCTCACCGCCGTGCCGCGGGCGCCGGTCGGTGCAGCGACGCCGCTCGTCGCCATCTCAGCCTCCTGATCCGGAGGTGGTCGCCTGGACGGGTGCCGGAGGGGCTGGGACTGGTGCTGGAGGGGCCGGGACAGGCGCCGGGTGCGACGACGGGGCAGGGGCGGGTGCCGTGGTCTTCGCCGGCTGCGGGGCGGGTTTCTTCGTCGTCGGAGACGCGCTCGCCGCGGGTCGTGGTGCCGGTTTCGGAGCCGACGCCGCGGATGGCGCCGCCGCGGGTGCGGGGTTCGCGGCGGCGGAGGGCGCTCGGCTCGCCGAGACCGGAGGCGTCGGGAGGGTCGAGGCCGTCGGCGATGGATTGGCCGGGGTCGGCGCTGCAGCGGAGGCCGGTGCGGTCGAGGCCGGTGCGGTCGAGGCCGGGCTTTGCGGCGCAGCCGGTGCTGCTAGGCCTGCCGAGGCCGCGGCCGTCCCCTGGGGCAGGAGGAGGAATCCGCCCAGAATGCCGCCGAAGGCCGCGAGCGACGCGGTGTTCACGATCGCGCGCGCGACCCGCCCCGGGTCCCGCCGATCAGTCATCGGCCTGGCCGCCGGTGCTGCCCGAATCACCGGCGGGCTCGGAGGCTCCGTCACTTGACGTCTCGTTCTCAGTCTCGTCGCCGCCGCTCACCGCGGACTGGCCGGATCCGCTCGTCGTCGCGTGAACCGGTGCCGGCGAGACCGGCGATGCCGTGGGGGATGCCGTCGGTGAGGCTGAGTGTGTTGACCTCTCGGATGGCTCTGTGACCGCCGGCGCGGGGGACACCTCCGGTGACGCTGAGTGTGCGGGCCTCTCGGATGGCTCCGTGACCGCCGGCGCGACGGAAGCCGGCGAGGCGTCGGACGGGGTCGGATGCGGCGTGGCCGACGGGGAGGGCGCGGCGACTGAGCCGTCGAACGGCGAGCGCACGTCCAGGACCGCCACGTTGGAGGAGGTATCGCCGGTGCCGCCGAGGACGCCGAGCGTGTTCGCGTTGGCGGCCGTGGCGATAGCGGCCGCACCGACGACGCCGAGCACGGACAGTGTGGTGATCGCTGCCTTCTTCATGTCCTCCACGCTAGGCAGGCGATGGTGAAGACCGTTCCCCCGAAGATCCAAGATTCGGCAAATTTCTGCGCCGGTTCCACGCCCGCCGCCCGGCGCATCGACGACTCCCGCGAGAATGGCGGTGTGCGAGTGCTCCTGATCGAGGACGATGACTCGATCGCGGCCGGCATCCTCGACGCCTTGACCCGCGCCGGGTTCGACGGCGTCCGCGTGGACACGGCCGCGGATGGGCTCGCGGCCGTCGCCGCGGGTGCGGCGGACATGGTGCTCCTCGACCTCGGCCTGCCCGACCTCGACGGAGTGGAGGTCTGCCGCCGCATCCGTGCCGTCTCGTCGGTACCGGTGATCGTGGTGAGTGCCCGGAGCGAGGAGTTCCACCGGGTGCTCGCGCTCGAGGTCGGTGCGGACGACTACCTCGTCAAGCCCTTCGGGTTCCGGGAGCTCACCGCCCGCATCCGTGCCCTCGCGCGGCGCATGGCGCAGCCGGACACCGCCGGCTCCGCCGTGCGCACCTTCGGTCCGCTCGTGCTCGACGTGCGCGCGCACCGGGTGACCATGGCGGGGGAGCCCGTGCACTTGACCGTGAAGGAGTTCGAGCTGCTCGACTACCTCACGGCCGAGCCGGGCGCCGCGCTGCGCCGCGGCGACATCCTGCGCGACGTGTGGGGCATGAACTGGTATGGCACGACCAAGACCCTGGATGCGCATGTCGCGGCCATCCGCAAAAAACTCGGCGATCCGGCGTGGATCGAGGCGGTCCGCGGCGTCGGGTTCCGGTTCGATCTGCCGGAGGCGGTGCACTCCGGCGAGGAGCCGACATGAGGCGCCGCCTGATGCTCGCCATGATGGGTTTCACCGTTGTGGTGCTCCTCGTCCAGAACATTCCCTTCGCGTTCTACCTCACCGGCGTGGAGCGCGAGCGGGTGGTGACCACCCTCGAAAGGGATGCCTTCGTGCTCGCGGGCCGGCTCGAGGACGCGCTGAGCAAAGGCACTGCTGCCGGCGACAAGACCGCCGTCGCGACCGTCGCGGCATACAGCGCGGCGAGCGGTGCGCGGGTCGTGGTCGTCGACGAGGAGGGTGTCGCGGTCTCGACGAGCGATGCCGACCAGTCGCGCGTGGGCGCCTCGTACCTGTCCCGACCTGAAATCGCCGCCGCGCTGCAGGGCAGGATCGTCAGCGGAGAGCGCCATTCCAACACCCTCGGCATCACCATGCTGTACGTCGCCGTCCCGGTGCTGAGCGGCAGCACGACCGAGGGCGCCGTGCGGTTGAGCTATCCCTCCCAGGAGTTCGCGGATGCCGCGGCGCGGCAGGTGTGGGGTCTGATCGCGGTCGCGGGGGTGACCGTGCTGCTGGCGGGTGTCGTCGCAGCGGTCTTCGCGAGCGGCATCAGTCGGCGGCTGCGGCTTCTACAGGCCGCGACGGAGCAGCTCGCCGCCGGCGAGCTCGCCACCCGCGCCGAGGAGCGGGCAGGCGTGCCCGAGGTGCGTTCACTGGCCCGCACGTTCAACTCGATGGCGGAACGGCTCGCTGCGCTCATCGACCTGCAGCGCGCCTTCGCCTCGGACGTATCCCATCAGCTGCGCACGCCGCTGACGGCGCTGCGGCTGAGGCTGGACGCGGCCCGCGACCTCGTCGACACGGATCCGGTCGGCGCGACCGAGCGGCTCGCCGCCGCCGACGCCGAGCTGGACCGCCTGGGGACGGTCATCGACGGCCTGCTGGCGCTGAGCCGCGCCGAGGCTGAGCCGGCCGGGGTGCACGACGTCGCGCGCATCGCACAGGAGCGGGTGGAGCAGTGGCTGCCGCTCGCCCAGGAGGCCGACGTCGCGGTGCGGTACCAGGGGCCGGATTCCGCACCCGCCGTCGCCGTCGAGACGGCGGTCGAGCAGATCATCGACAACTACATCGACAATGCGCTGGGTGTGAGCCCGCCGGGATCGACGGTCACGGTGCTGGTGGAGGCATCCGACCGGGTCGTCGTCCATGTGCTCGACGAGGGTCCGGGGCTCGGCGAGGCGGAGCGCGGGCGCGCGTTCGAGCGCTTCTGGCGCGGTTCGCCGTCGGGTGGTGGGAGCGGGCTGGGCTTGGCGATCGTCGCGCAGCTCGCCGCCGCGAGCGGCGGCACGGCGCGCCTCGAGCCGCGCGAGGGGGGCGGGCTCGACGCATCCGCTGCGTTCCTCGCCGCGCCGGAGCGGTCCGGGTCGGGCTGATCTCCGGGGCGACCGTGCTGCCCGCCGCTGTCGCGTCTGATGACGGGAAGAGAACGAGCGTGCCCCCGACATGGCCGGCGGCTCTCAATGCACTCCGAGCGAGTCCCAGTCAGTGGATGGTGTTTCTTGACTCGTTCAGGAAAGGCTGCCACACTGGCGCCGTGACGATGGACATCGACCCGGCTGCCGACGCCGCGGAGCGCCTCAGGCGCGTGGGGCTGCGCGTCACCCGGCCTCGCGTCGCCGTGCTCAACGCCGTGCAGACGCACCCCCACGCCGACACCGACACGCTCATCGCCGCCGCCCGGGCCGAGGTGCCGGAGGTGTCGCATCAGGCCGTGTACGACTCGCTCAACGCCCTCACCGAGGCGCGGCTGCTGCGGCGCATCCAGCCGCGCGGCTCCGTCGCCCGCTACGAGTCGCGCATCGACGACAACCACCACCACGTCGTGTGCCGCTCCTGCGGGGCCATCGCCGACGTCGACTGCGCGGTCGGCGAGGCGCCCTGCCTCACGGCATCCGACGACCACGGATTCGTCATCGAGACGGTCGAGGTCATCTACTGGGGCGTCTGCCCCGACTGCGCGCGAGCCTCCTGAACCCCCGAACGACGAAGCGAAATGGAAGGAAATCATGTCTGACGACGAGGCGACCTGCCCGGTTCCCCACGGGATGCCGAGCCCGACCCAGGGCTCGGCCAACCAGCGCTGGTGGCCGAACCGGCTCAACCTGAAGATCCTCGCCAAGAACCCGGCCGTCGCGAATCCGATCGGCGAGGGATTCGACTACGCGAAGGCCTTCGCGTCCCTCGACCTCGCCGCGGTCAAAGCGGACATCGCCGAGGTGCTCACCACCTCGCAGGACTGGTGGCCCGCCGACTTCGACAACTACGGCCCGCTCATCATCCGTATGGCCTGGCACAGCGCCGGCACCTACCGCGTCCACGACGGCCGCGGCGGCGGCGGCACCGGCCAGCAGCGCTTCGCCCCGCTCAACAGCTGGCCCGACAATGTCTCGCTCGACAAGGCACGCCGCCTGCTCTGGCCGGTGAAGAAGAAGTACGGCCGGTCGCTCTCGTGGGGCGACCTCATGATCCTCGCCGGCAACGTCGCGCTCGAGTCGATGGGATTCAAGACATTCGGTTTCGGCGGCGGGCGCGAGGACATCTGGGAACCGGAGAAGGACGTGTACTGGGGCGGCGAATCGAAGTGGCTGGACGATCGGCGCCACACCGGGGAACGCCGGCTCGAGAATCCGCTCGCGGCCGTCCAGATGGGCCTGATCTACGTCAATCCGGAAGGCCCGAACGGGACGCCCGACCCCGTCGCCGCGGCACGCGACATCCGCGAGACGTTCGCACGGATGGCGATGGACGACGAAGAGACCGTCGCGTTGATCGCGGGCGGCCACACGTTCGGCAAGACCCATGGCGCGGGCGACGCGAAGCATGTCGGTCCCGAGCCGGAGGCCGCGCCGATCGAGGCACAAGGGCTCGGCTGGAAGAGCGACTATCGCAGCGGCAAGGGCGGCGATGCGATCACCAGCGGTCTCGAGGTCACCTGGACCGGCACGCCGACGCGGTGGAGCGGCGAGTTTTTCCGGAACCTGTTCGGTTACGAGTGGGAGCTCACGCGCAGCCCCGCGGGCGCGCATCAATGGCGGCCGAAGGACGGCGCGGGTGCTGGCACGGTTCCGGACGCTCACGATCCGGCGCGTCGCCACGCCCCGTCGATGCTGACGACGGATCTCGCGTTGCGTTTCGATCCGGCGTACGAGAAGATCTCGCGGCGCTTCCACGAGCACCCGGACGAATTCGCCACCGCGTTCGCGCGGGCCTGGTTCAAGCTCACGCACCGCGACCTCGGTCCACGCGCGCGCTACCTCGGTCCGGAGGTGCCGACCGAAGAACTCCTGTGGCAAGATCCGATTCCGGCGGTCGATCACCCGCTGATCGACGCGAACGACGCGGCGGCGCTGAAGGAGCAGATCCTGGCCGCGGGGCTCTCGGTGTCGGAACTCGTGTCGACCGCGTGGGCGTCGGCGTCGACGTTCCGGGGCTCGGACAAGCGCGGCGGCGCGAACGGGGCGCGCCTCCGTCTCGCGCCGCAGAAGGACTGGGCCGTGAACCAGCCGGCGCGGCTCGCGAAGGTGCTCGCGGCGCTGCAGGCGGTCCAGCGCGCCTTCAACGACCGGCACCCCGGCGGCAAGCGGGTGTCGCTCGCGGACCTCGTCGTGCTCGGCGGCTGCGCGGGCATCGAGCAGGCCGCGAAGCAGGCCGGCCACCCGGCGAGCGTTCCGTTCACGCCCGGCCGCATGGACGCCTCGCAGGCACAGACCGACGCCGACTCCTTCGCGGTGCTCGAACCGGTCGCCGACGGCTTCCGGAACTACCAGAAGGCCGGGCTCGCGGTCGCGGCGGAGGCCTTGCTGGTCGACCGCGCCCAATTGCTCACCTTGACCGCGCCCGAGATGACGGTGCTCGTCGGCGGCCTGCGCGTGCTCGGCGCGAACACCGGCGAATCGTCGCACGGGGTCTTCACGAAGCGGCCGGGCGCGCTGACCAACGACTTCTTCGTGAACCTGCTCGACATGGACACGGCCTGGACGCCGGTGTCCGAGGCGGCCGAGGTGTTCGAGGGCCGCGACCGCTCGACGGGTGCGCTGCGCTGGACCGGGACCCGCGTCGATCTCGTGTTCGGATCGAACTCCCAGCTGCGGGCGATCGCGGAGGTCTACGGCAGCGCGGATTCGCCGCCGAAGTTCGTCCGGGACTTCATCGCGGCCTGGACCAAGGTGATGAACCTCGACCGCTTCGATCTCGGGTGACGGCCGCCGGCGGCGCCGCGCGGCCGTCGTGCGGCGCCGCCGCGATCCCCGGCAGCACGCTCGAGCGCTTGATCGTCCCGTACGCGAACGCGGTCTCGATCGCCGCGATCCCGGGGATCGTGTGGATGTGCTTGCGGATGAAGCGCTCGTAGGCCTGCAGATCCGCGACCAGGATCCGCAGCATGTAGTCGAAATCGCCGGCGAGCACGTGGCACTCGAGCACTTCGTCGATGCCGTTCACGGCCTTCTCGAATCGCGCGACCCGTTCGTCCGAGTGCCGGTCGAGGCGGACCCGCAGGAACGCGGTGATCGCCAGGCCGTATTGCCGCTCGTCGATGACCGCGGTGTACCCGCGGATCGTGCCGGCGCGCTCGAGCAGCCGCACGCGCCGCAGGCACGGCGACGGCGACAGGCCGACCGTGCGGGCGAGCGCCTGGATCGTGATCCGTCCGTCGGCCTGCAGGGTGCGCAGAATCGCGTGGTCGATTCGATCCATGATCGCTCCTCGATTGGCCGATTCTGCCAATTGTAGCCGATTCGAGGAAAATCATTGGCAGCCCCTGCCAACCGACCCGGCGTACCCTGCAGGCACCGACGAGGGAGGCACGATGAGCGACAGCCACACGATCGACCCGTTGCGCGAGCTCAGCCCGCGCCGCAACTCCACGCACGAGGACACCGCGGCCGCCCTCGTCGCCGAACAGCTCGGACACTTCGGGATCGATCCGGCGAGCGAGCACGGCCGGGCGCTCGGCGCGCTGACCGGGAGCCTGTACGCGGCGAACGTCGCGACGCACGAGCTGATCGAGATCACCGCGCGACGGCTCTCGCAGCTCGACCGCAAGGACCGCATCGCATGGTTCAACGCGAAGCGGTTCGCGTGCTTCCAGCTCGCGAAGGTGCTCGACAACCTCCAGTCGCCGATGCGCAAGACCTACCAGTCGCTGGTCGGCCACGCCCAACCGGATGCCGGCCGCGGCCCTTATGCGTTGTTCGACAACGTGACCGCGATCTTCTCGGCGACCCCGGTGATCACCCGCACGGCGACCTACATCTACGCGTGCATGGAATGGGTCGAGGATGCGTTCAAGGGCAAGGAGTTCCTGCACGAGATCTACTCGCGCCTGCTGAACCCGACCTCGATCAGCCTCGCGAACCACATCGTCGACGTCGAGGCGGGACCGCTCGCGGCGGAGTACCTCGCGTGGAACTTCAACTCCGGGATGGCGGCGATCGATGCGACCCTGTCCCACCTCGTCGGCTACCAGGACGTGATCGTCGCCAGCCGCAACATCTACGGGGGCGCCTATCAGCTGCTCCACGACTGGTACGGGAAGCGCAGCAACCTGGACGTCGCGATCCACTGGTTCGACGGTTACCAAGCCGCGGACGTGCAGCGCGCGCTCGAGGAGGCGGGCACGCGCTACGCGGAGCGGATCGCGGCCGACCGCCGGATCTACGTGTACCTGGAGAGCCCCTGCAATCCGCACGGCCACGTGCTCGACGTTCCGGGGATCTGCCGGCTCGCGCACGCCCGCGGCCACACGGTGATCTGCGACGCGACCGTGGGCACGCCGTTCCTGCAGCCGACGCTGCGGCGCGACGACCCCGCGGAGCGCCCCGACTTCGTGATCCATTCGTACACGAAGGACCTCGCGGGCTATGGCGCGACGACCGCCGGCGTGGTGATCGGCCGCAACGAGGACATGTTCCTGCCGAAGGGCGCGAGCGTGACCGTGACCCGCGCCGGCGGGCGGACGGCGACGGTGCGCTGGGACGAAACGCTGTTCTGGAACGTCTATTACATCAAGGGCGCGTTCCTCGACGCCGACAAGGCGTACGAGGTGATCAACGGGATGCGCACCCTCGAGCTGCGGATGCTGTCGAAGTGCATCACGACGATCGTGCTCGCGAATGCGCTCGCCGCCCATCCGCGGATTCGCGTGAACTGCTCGGCCATCGACGGGCATCCGAACGCCCGCTTGCGCCGCGAGAACCTGTTCCTCGCGCTGCCCGCACCGCTGTTCACGATCGACTTCGAGCCGGGGCAGGGCGAGGAGCGGATCCCGATCGACGCGTTCAGGGCGTTCTTCGACCTGCTCGAGCCGGTGTTCGGCCTGCAGGTGAGCCTCGGGCAGACCAACACCGTCGTGCTGTGCCCGGCCCTCACGAGTCACTCGGAGCTCTCCGACGCGGCGCTCGCGGACGCGGGGATCTCGCGAACGACGATCCGGATCGCGGTCGGGAACGAGGATCCGCGGATGCTGCTCGCGCACCTGATGCGCTCGGCGGAACTCTCGATCGAACCGGTCGTGCCGGGCTTCGCGCGCGGCTTTCTGGCGCCGGCGGTGGTCGATGCGCTCTACGAGTCGACCTATGTCGACGTGCACCGGCGCTACGTCGCGGCGAAGCCTAAAATGGCGCAGATGCTGGAATGACGGCGCGGGCGAGTGCCCGGGCCCGGCTCATCGGAGAACCGCAGCCATGCAAGAGATCTCGAGTATCGTGTCGACGTCCGCCCCGCTGCTCGCGGCGGGGCGGCGCATGCGGCGCACGCCCTACACCGCGCGGGTCGAGGCGGCCGGGTGCCGGGTGTTCTCGGTCTACAACCACATGCTGCTGCCCGAGGTGTTCCGCGGCGACGTGGAGGATTACCACCACCTGAAGACCCACGTCCAGGTCTGGGACGTCGGCTGCGAACGCCAGGTGCAGATCCGCGGGCGCGACGCGGCGAGCCTGGTCCAGCGGATGACCTGCCGCGACATCTCGCGCGCGGTGCCCGGTCAATGCCTGTACGTGCCGCTGGTCGACGAGCAGGGCGGGATGGTGAACGATCCGGTGATGCTGAAATTCTCCGACGAACACTTCTGGCTGTCGATCGCGGATTCGGACGTGCTGCTGTGGGCGAAGGGGCTGGCCGCGGGCCTGCGCCTCGACGTCGACTGCCGTGAGCCCGCGGTCTGGCCGCTCGCGGTGCAGGGGCCGAAGGCCGAAGACCTCGTGGCGCGCCTGTTCGGCGACGAGGTCCGCCGCATCCGCTTCTTCCGCTTCGCGACGCTCGCGTGGCAGGGGCATCCGTTGACGGTCGCGCGCTCGGGATGGAGCAAGCAGGGCGGCTTCGAGATCTACGTGAACGACTGGGCGCTCGGCGAACGCCTGTGGGACGCGTGCTTCGACGCCGGCCGCGATTTCGACGTGGGCCCGGGCGCGCCCCACAATACCGAGCGGATCGAGGGCGGACTGCTGTCCTACGGGAACGACTTCGACAACGGCAACAATCCGTTCGAGATCGGTCTCGAGAAGTACGTCCATCTGGATCGCGACATCGACTTCGTCGGTCGTCGGGCGCTCGCCGCGATCCGCGAGCGCGGGGTCACCCGGCGGCTCATGGGCGTGTTCATCGAAGCGATGCAGTTGCCGGCCTGCGAGCAGGGCTGGCCGGTGTTCGCGGAGGAGCAACGCGTCGGCGAGGTCACCTCGGCGTCCGTCTCGCCCGCGTTCGGCGAGGGCATCGGCTACGCGATGCTGGATCGGTCGCACTGGAACGAGGGGACGGCGCTCGACGTGCTCGTGCCGGGCGAGGGCAAGCTCCGTGCGCGGGTGACGCCGCTGCCGTTCATCGCGCCGCGACCGTCCTGAGGACGCGCGAGCGCCTTGAAGCGGGCCGGGCCGGCCGGCACAATCGACCGGCCTCGACGCGAGGTGCGCACCGCGCGGAGGGTCGAAGATGCCGTTGTCCGCCGAGCATGCAGCGAACCTGATCGCGATCGTCGGACCCGACTCGGCCCGCACCGCCGCGGATCTCGCCGGCGCGGATCCGGGCGTCGATCCGAGGAACTTCGGCGCGGGCTTGATGCTGCGCCCGCGCACGACCGAAGCGCTCGCGCGCGCGCTCGCGTACTGCAATGCGTCCCGGATCGGCGTGGTCCCGCAAGGGGGGCGTACCGGACTGTCCGGCGGCGCCGAATCCCGCGACGGCGAAGTGATCGTCGCGCTCGATCGGTTCGCGCAAATCGAATCGCTGGACGCCGTGAGCCGCACCGCGATCGCCGGCGCCGGGGTCACGCTCGCGGCGCTCGCCGGGCGCGCGGCCGCGCACGGCCTCGCCCCGGGCATCGATCTCGGGGCGCGCGACAGCGCGACGCTCGGCGGCCTGGTGTCGACCAATGCCGGCGGCAACGCGGCGTTCCGCCACGGCACGATGCGCGAGCGGGTGCTCGGTCTCGAGGTGGTGCTGGCCGACGGCTCGGTGCTCAGCGAGCTCCGCCGGGTCCGCAAGCGCAACGAGGGGCTCGCGATCGAGCAGCTGTTCATCGGTGCCGAAGGCACGCTCGGCGTGGTCACCCGGGTGGCGCTTGCCCTCGTCGATCGCGCCGGGAGCCCGGCGACCGCGCTCGTCGCGGTGCCGAGTCTCGATGCCGCGGTCGCGCTGTGCGACTCGGTGCGACGCCACCCGGAATTCGAACTGCAGGCGGTCGAACTGATGTCCGGCAATCACGCCGCCGCCGTCTGCCGGGCCATCGGCACGACCGAGCTCGCGACGCTCACGGCGCAGCCCTACCTCGTGCTCGTGGAAGTCTGCCGCCCCGACGCCGCGGCCGCCGCGGCGGCGCTCGCCGCCTGGCTGGAGCGGGAAGCGGCGCGCGGCACGATCGAAGATGCCGCGCTTGCGCAGAACGAGACGCAGCGGCAGCGCTTCTGGCGGATTCGCGAGGACTGGGCCGTCGACCGCGAACGTCCGGGCGGCCTGTGGTACGACGTGTCGGCACCGCTCGCGGCGTTGCCGCGGTATGTCGGCGGCTGCCGCACGCGCCTCGCGTCCCACGACCCGGCGCTCGAGCTCTTCGTGATCGGGCACCTGGGCGACGGCAACGTGCACCTGACGGTGAACGCCGCGCGACCGATCGGCGGGCGCTACGAGGAGATCGCCCCGCTGCTGACCGACGAGCTGGCCGCGCTCGGCGGCTCGTTCTCCGCGGAACACGGGATCGGTCTCGAGAAGAAGGCCACCCTGCGGCGGCTCGGCGCGCCGGCGCGGCTCGACTGGATGCGCCGCGTGAAAACGCTGTTCGACCCGAACGGGATCATGAATCCCGGCAAGGTGCTGTAGGCCGCACCGGGCCGGCGGGCGGAAGGGTCACCGGCTCTGCGGTCGCCCGTGGGTGACCGCAGAGCCGGGAGTGCCCTTGGACCTTACTTGAGCTCGGCCTGGATGCCGACGTAGTACGTCCTGCCCACGACGTCGTAGGTGGCCGCATCGGTGCGCATCGGGGCACTGGCGATTTCAGGCGGCCCCTTGTCGAACAGGTTCGTGAGCCCGGCGGTGAGTTTGATCTGATCGGTCACGCGCCAGTTCGCGTCCAGGTCGAAGTAGTTGTACGCCGGCACCTGCGGCACGCCCGCGGTGCCGAGGTCGTTCATCGCGCTGATGAACCGCCAGTGGAGCGCGCCGGAGACCGGTCCGATCGCATAGCCGAACATCGTGTTGGCCTTCCAGTGCGGGTGCGACAGATCCGAGATCGTCGTGCCGTCCGCCGCGAACACCGTGCCGGTGTCGCCGATCCCGCCGGCGAAGTTGAGCGACGACGATCCGAGCACGCCCGTCTCGGTGAACGAGTTCAGGTAGGAGATGTACGACTGGATCATCACCCGGCCGGAGTCCTCGGGCAGTCCGAGGTCGTGCAGCGCGAAGCCCCAGTGTCCTTCGATGTCGGCGCCGTCGGTCGTGTAGGAGCCGATGTTCAGCGAGAACTCCTTGCCGAGCGTGATGAATCCGTTGCTGTCGCGCTGGATCTGCTGGCAGTAGAAGTTGCTCTCGCTGTAGCTCGGGTTCGCACCGCCCGCGTTGAAGCAGCGCGACAGGACCGCATCGAGGCTGACGCCCGCGATCGCGTTGCTCAGCTTGATGTGGTAGTAGTCGACCGACAAGCCGAGGTCCCGCGCCATCGGCGAATCGAACTTCGGCGTCAGCACGAAGCCGAGCGAGTACGTGTTCGCGGTCTCAGGCTGCAGGGTCGGATTGCCCTGGAAGATGCCCGGTGCCGAGCTCACGCCGTAGGTGAACGTCGACAGCGCCGCCGCCGGCACGCCCTGCGCGGCGCACAGCGCCGCGACCTGCGCCCCGCTCGCGCCGGTCCGGTACGAGCTGTTGTACTCGCACGGATCCACCGAGATCGAGTCCTGGGCCTGCACGATCGGGTTGTAGAGTTCCTGCAGGCTCGGCGCCCGGATCGCGCGCTCGAAGCTGCCGCGGAACATCAACGCGCTGCTGGTCTGCCAGTGGAAGTCCGCCTTCCAGGTGTTGACGCCGCCGAACAGGTCGTACTGCGAATTGCGCACGCCGAGATCGACCGCGACGTTCTTCGCGAACGGCTTGTCCTTCAGCACCGGCACCTGCAACTCACCGTACACTTCGCGCACGTTCTGCGTGCCGCCCGTCGAGCTCACCAGGTCGTACGACGGCGAGATGATGTCCGGCGGCAGCGGCGACGGCAGCACGTTGAACGCCGGGTTGAGACTCGGGTCGGCGCTGTAGCTGAAGCTCTCGCCGCGATAGTCCGCGCCGACCGCGAACTTGAGGTTCCCCTCGGCGAGCTTCATCACGGTACCGCTGAGATCCGCCTCGAAGTTCTTCTGCGTGATCGTGTTGGTGTTGTGGGCGGTGCCCGTCGCGTACGCGCGGCAGCCCGCGCTCATCGGCTGCGCACCGAGCGGATTCCACGCATAACCGACGCAATTCGGGCCGTTCGCGCCTTGATAGTTCGCGGTGCCGTACAGAATCGTCTCGATCGCCGGAATGTTGATGTTGTTCGCTTGCGCGCTGTCGAACAAGGTCTGCCCGTAGGAACCGTAGACGTTCCAGGTCAGGTCCGTCGAGCCGATGCCGCCCTTCAAGCCACCGGCGAGCTGGTAGTCGTTGTAGGTGAAGGTCTCGATGCGCGGCCCGAGCGCGGTCAACCAATCCTCGACCGACAGCGGCCCGGTGACCGGGGTCGTGCTCGCGCCGATCAGCTGTTGCAGGGCGGCGTTGTTCTGGACGTACGGGTTGTTCAACGGCACGTAGAAGAACTTGCCCGGCCCGATGTACGAGGCCGCCTGCAGGTCCTGCGCGTAGGAGTGCATGAAGTTGACCTGCCCGTACGCCTGCAGGTTGTCGTTCACGTCGTAGGTCACGCGCGAGAACAGGTTGTAGCGCCGCATCGGCACCTGGATCGCGAAGTAAGGCCCGAGGTACGACTTGACCTGCGTGCAATCCGGGGTGATGTGCAGGCCCAGGGTCTGGCCCACCGGTCCCTGGTAGTTCTGCACGCAGTTGCCCGGGTCGCGCGTCGTGAACAGCGAGCCGTTGCCGTTGATCCCGAAATAGCCGGGATAGTTGCCGGTGCCCGTGAGCGGCGTCGTGCCGGGGTAGCCGGCGAGGATCTGGTTCACCGCGGAGATCGGAATCGTCGCGCCGAGCTCACCGGCGTTGAAGATCGCCTCCGGACCGCGCGGCACGCCCCGGTTCATCGTGTCGATGTTCGAGAAGAACGCCCGATCCGCGCCGGTGATCCCGCCGCGCTCGTTGTATTCGAGGTCGAGCACCGCGTTGCCGCGATCGTGCGCGAAGTTGCCGCCGAGCAGGACGCTGACGCTGTTCTCCTGGCCGTCGCCGTGCGTCGATGCGCCGTGCTGGTAGGAGACCTTCACGCCGTGGAAGTGTTGTCGCAGCCGGAAATTCACCACGCCCGCGATCGCGTCGGAACCGTAGACCGCCGACGCGCCGCCGGTGATCACGTCGACGCCCTTGATCAAGGCCATCGGGATCACGTTGAGATCGACCGCGCCGTTCGGGTTGGTCGGCACCAGGCGCTGGCCGTCGAGCAGCACCAAGGTGCGCTGCGGGCCGAGTCCGCGCAAATCGGAGTAGGACTGACCGCCCTGGAACCCGGTCGAGCCCTGCACGTCGCCGACCTCGGCGTGGCCTTGGGCCGCGGCGAACTGCGGCATCTGCGCGAGCGCCGAGTCCAGCGAGACCTGTCCGGTCGCCGCGATCTGCGCCGCGCCGACCGCGACCAACGGGCTGTCCGAAGTCTCGCCGGGGCTCGCGATCCGGGTACCGGTCACGACGACCTGGTTCAGCACCGAGGTCGTGCTCGGCGCCGCGGAATCGGCGGACGCGGCCGCCGGCGCCGGCGGATCGACCGCGGCGAGCAAGATCTTGCCGTTCGGCGATGCGGGTTGGCCGCTTCCCGGGTTTGGCGCGGCCGCAACGCCCACCGTGGCCGCGCCCAGCGCGACCGCGAGGCCTGCGAGGCTAGAGAGCCTCGCCCGTGAAATCAATGAGTTGGACATCGTGAACCCCTGTTTCCGAACGCATTATTCGAGCCGCGGCCGTGCCCCGAGAATCTCCGGGTGGCGTCGGCGATACGTTAATTTAACTGATCAGGATCAGTTATTTCAAGCGCGTGACGAGCGCGCTGCAGGGCCGACGCGGGGCGCTCGGCGCCGTTCCTGGGAGCTCGGGAAGGTTCCGTTCCGGGGCGATCCGGATCCGATCAGGCCGCGTCCGCAGCCTTCGCGACGTCGCGCGCGGGGGTCGCGGCGCGGCGCTTGAAATCGGTCAGCGCCTTGGTCAAGGCCGCTTCGGTGAGGTCGAGATACGAGCGCCAGAGCGCTTCGGCCCGATCGGCGTCGCGCTGCGCGAGCGCGTCG
>DAIDOU010000100.1 GCA_027458945.1 Acidobacteriota bacterium | reverse complement strand
TACGTGGAGACGTTGATCCGGCCGATCCTGGGCCTGCACAACACGATGCGGGAGGCCGGGGCCGGCAACCTCACGGTCCGCGCCCAGGTGCGGCGCGGCGACGAGGTGGGAGAGCTCGCCGACGCGTTCAACCGCATGATGGACGAGCTCGAGCGCGCCCGCGAAGGGGAGAAGCTGCGCGCGGCGCAGCTCGCCCATACCGAGAAGATGGCCGCGGTGGGCACGCTCGCCGCGGGCGTCGCGCATGAGGTCAACAACCCGCTCGCCGGCATCCTCACCTGCCTGGAGACGATCCGCGCCAACCCCGGCGACGTCGAGATGCGCCAGCGCTACCTGGCGCTGGTGTACGACGGCATCAAGCGCATCGAGCACACGGTGTCGAACCTGCTCAACTTCTCGCGGCCCACCTCGGCGCGCCCGGAGCCGACCTCGCTCAACCACAGCCTGCGGCACGTCGTCGAGCTGGCGCACTACCAGCTGCGCCGCAACCGCGTCGAGGTCGTGTTCGATCTCGCGCAGCCGGAGCCGGTGGTGCTCGCCGACCACTTCCAGATGGAGCAGCTCTTCCTCAACCTGATCCTCAACGCGGTGCAGGCGATGCCGAGCGGGGGCACGGTCACGCTGCGCACCCGCACGACCGACGGGCGCGCCGTCGCCGAGGTCAGCGATACCGGCGTCGGCATCCCGGACGAGATCCGCGAGCGGATCTTCGACCCGTTCTTCTCGACCCGCGAGGTCGGGCAGGGCACCGGCCTCGGCCTGGCCGTCAGCTACACGATCGTCACCGCGCACCGCGGTACCATCGAGGTGGAGAGTCAGGTCGGCCGCGGGGCCACGTTCCGCGTCATCCTGCCGCTCGGCCGACTGCAGAAGGACGAAGGGGCACGAACATGAAGATTTGCGGGCACAGGCTTCTCATCGCCGAGGACGAACCGATCCTCCGGATCACCATCGCGGACGCGCTGCGCAAGGAAGGCTGGGAGGTCGACGTCGCCGAAGACGGCGTCAAGGCGCTGGCGATGTTCGAGCAGAACCTCCACGAGCTGGTGCTCAGCGACCTGCTGATGCCGCACATGGACGGCCTCGAGCTGCTGCGGCGGGTCAAGGCGCTGCGCCCCGACACCACGGTCGTCATCATCACGGCGCACGGCACGATCGAGACCGCGGTGGAGGCGATGCAGCTGGGGGCCACCGACTTCATCACCAAGCCGTTCTCGATGATGCAGCTGCTGCTGCGGCTCAACAACGTGTGCTCGTTCAAGCTCCTCGAGCAGCAGAACGTGCGCCTGCAGGAGCAGTTGGAGCGCCGTTTCTCGTTCGGCAAGATCATCGGCAAGAGCAAGCGCATGCTCGAGGTGTTCGAGCTGATCAAGATGGTGGCGGACTCCGACGCCAGCGTCCTCGTCCAGGGCGAGAGCGGCACCGGCAAGGAGCGCGTGGCCTCGGCGATCCACTTCAACTCGCCGCGGCGCACGCACCCGTACATCCGCGTCTCGTGCGCCTCGCTCCCGGAGACGCTGCTCGAGTCCGAGCTGTTCGGCTTCGAGAAGGGCGCGTTCACCGGCGCTTCGGAGCGGCGCATCGGCCGCTTCGAGGCGGCCTCCGGGGGGACGCTCTTCCTCGACGAGATCGGCGAGCTGCCGCTCTCGTTCCAGGTCAAGCTGCTGCGCGTCCTGCAGGAGCACCAGATCGAGCGGCTCGGCTCCCACCGCCCGGTCAACGTCGACGTGCGCATCGTCTCGGCCTCGCTGCGCCCCCTCGACGAGGAGATCACGGACGGCACGTTCCGCGAAGACCTCTTCTTCCGCATCAACACCGTGACGATCCACCTGCCGCCTTTGCGCGAGCGCCGTGAGGACATCCCGATCCTGGCGCAGGCGTTCCTCGAGGAGTTCAGGAACGAGCGGAGCAAGTCGATCGAGGGGTTCTCCGACGAGGTGCTGCGCGCGTTCGACGCTTACCACTGGCCGGGGAACGTGCGCGAGCTGCGCAACGTGGTCGAGCGGGCGGCGCTGTTCTGCAAGCGCGCCAGGATCGAGCGCGACGACCTGCCGGCGAACGTGCGCTCCGCCGCCGAGACGCCGCACCGCACCACACCCCCGACGGTCACGACGCTACAGGAGGCGGTCGAGCGGGCGACCGCGGAAGCGATCCGGAGCGCCCTCGCTGCTACCGAGGGACGCCGCGGCGACGCGGCGCAGCTGCTCGGCATCAGTCGCAAGACGCTCTGGGAGAAGTCCAAGCAGTACGGCCTCGCGGAGGAGTGACGCGGCGAGGGTGGTCACCGGCGCGCCGGCGGCCGCCGGGTCGAGACCGCGACGTTACCACCGAGTGACAGATCGCGACGGCCGGGGCGACCGATCGGTCCGGCGGAGGAGCCTCCGCATGTTACCGGTTCGCTACCGAGGACCGGGCCCGACCCGTCACGCGACGAACATCCGCAATTGAATCAATACGATCTGCACATCCACCGGCTGGCACGACGTTTGCTCCCTGCCCGGCCAGCGTCCCCTGGACCGGTCCCCGGATCGGTCGGCACGGGACACATCGAGAAGGAGGACGGGCGAATGAGGAAGGCTGGGATCTTGATGCTCTCTGGGCTCTCGCTGATCGCGTTCGGCAGGGCGCCGAACGCGGCCGCGGCGGACGCGGCCAAGAACCCGAACGCGGTGAAGGCCGAGTACAAGAGCGGCTTCACCATGACCACGGCGAGCAAGAAGTTCGAGCTGCGC
>DAIDOU010000099.1 GCA_027458945.1 Acidobacteriota bacterium | reverse complement strand
AACTGGCAGCCGTTCATGCCGTTCGGGTTCAAGGGCGTGATGACCGCCGCGGCGATCGTCTTCCTCGCCTACGTCGGCTTCGACGCGGTGTCCACCACCGCCGAGGAGGCGGTCAACCCGCAACGCGACATGCCGATCGGGATCATGGGCTCGCTCGTGGTGGCGACGGTGCTGTACGTCGTGGTGGCCGCCATCATGACCGGTGTCGTCCCCTACCGGCAGCTCAACGTCGCCGACCCGGTGGCGCTCGTCCTCAACGTGCTGCACAAGCCGTGGGCCTCGATGCTGGTGAGCGTCGGGGCGCTCGCCGGCATCACGAGCGTCCTGCTCGTGCTCCTCCTCGGCCAGCCGCGCATCCTGTTCGCGATGTCGCGCGACGGGCTGCTGCCGCCGGCGATGTCGAGGGTGCATCCGCGCTTCCGCACGCCGTACCTGACCACGATCATCACCGGCTCGATCGTGGCGGTGTCGGCGGCGCTGACCCCGATCAACGTGGTCGCCGAGCTGTGCTCGATCGGCACGTTGTTCGCGTTCATGATCGTTTCGGCCGGCGTGCTCGTGCTGCGCCGCACCCGCAGTGAGGTCGAGCGGCCTTTCCGGGTGCCTCTCTTCCCGGTCATCCCGATCCTCGGGATCGTGCTCTGCGGCTACCTCATGGCGAGCCTGCCGCTGGTGACCTGGCTGCGCTTCCTGGTGTGGCTGGTCATCGGCCTGGTGCTCTACGCCAGCTACGGCTACCGCCACAGCAAGCTGGCGTGAGACACGGGGTTCGGGGCCCGGGCACGGGAACGACGTGGTCCGTGGTCCGTGGTCCGAGGACCGGGACCCGGGCTCTGGAAGGAGGAGAACGCTACTGGCAGGGCGAAGGAGGCACGGCGTGCAGCCGCGTCGCCGAGGTTGGGCCAGCTGCTAGGAGGGCCAGGCGGTCGGACCGGAGTGTAGCCGGAGGCTACATGAGGATCGGAGCCGCCGCAGCCCGACAACGCAGATGGTCCGAGATCGGCGGCGCACACGAGCGGTGGCGCAGGCGATCGCCCTGACCCTAGTTTTTGACGCTGAGGACGACCATGCGGTCGAACTGGTCCGAGATCACCTTCGTGCTGCGCGCGGGGCCGAAGAGGCGGTCGAGACGGCGCACGTCGCCCGGGCGAACGACGCACAGCACCTTCGGCTTGTCGTCGAAGAACGCGCGGATCTGGTCGTCCTGCCATAGCACCGGCACCGGGTGCGGGCTCCAGAACGGGTTGGCGCGCGTGTCCATGACGGCGATGGGGTTGCCGGTGTAGAAGTTGACGCCGCGGGCGTAGAGCTTGCTCGCGACGATCGTTTCGCCGGCGAGCCCGTGCTCGGCGACGATCCGCGCCGTGTCGGCGTCGGTGAAGCCGTCGGTGGCAGCCGCGGGAAGGGAGAGGAAGCACACGAGGACGACCGCCAGGAACCCGGCCGCGTCGAGAGCGATGACCGGTGCGGTCCGGCGCATGAGCAACAGCGCGCCGCACGCCACCTGGACGATCCCGAACGCCGCCACGGCGAGCAGCAGCGGGTGCAGTTCGGCGGCGAGCGGGCCGTGCGCGAGCCACGGCGCGGCGATCATCCCGGCACCGAACAGCGCGAACAAGGCGGCCGCGACGGCGGTGCGGCGGCGTGCTCCCGCGAGCGACTCGAGCGACAGTGCGAGAACGACGGCGAGCGCCGGGAACAACGGCAAGATGTAGCTCGCGAGCTTGGAGTGGGCGATGGCGAAGATCACGTACACGGCGAGCAGCCACATCCCGAGGAAGGTCACGAGCGGGCGGTGCTTCTTCCAGCCGGCGCCGAGGGAAGCGAGCAACGGCGTCCAGGGGAACATCCCGACGAC
>DAIDOU010000098.1 GCA_027458945.1 Acidobacteriota bacterium | reverse complement strand
CCCGGGAGCGCCGGCCGGAAGAACGAGGGCGCGGGCTCGGCGACGCGGCGCCAGAGGGTGAACGTGAACCGGTTGCGGTTGCCGCTGCCGTCGCTGACCGTGACCTCGCGGGGGAGGGCGTCGCCTCCGAGGGACACGCTCACCCGCGCCAGCTCGGCGCTCGGCACCTTGGGGATGAGACGGATCTGGGCGCCGACGGTCTCGACGACGAAGGCGCGCCGGGCGGCGGCCGGGTCGAGTACCGCGGAGAGCGGCAGGCGCGCCCACACCCCCTGGTCGAGACGGAGCGCGTCGCAGCTTCCCGCCTCCGCGTCGACCAGGCGCCCGATCGCGCCGTCGCTGGCGAAGACGCGGGCGGCCCCGGACGTGTAGTCGAAGCGCACCGAGGACGGCGGCGCCAGCGTGACGGTCCCGTTCTCGGTCGTTCCCTGGTCGAACCCCTCGGGGATGTACTCCTGGGTGAACGCTGCCGTCCAGGCCCGGCCGGCCGTGAGCGCGGCGGCGAGGCGGTCGAGCGCGTCGGGCGCCGGGTTGGCGGCGGCGACGAGGAGGAGGAGCGAGGCCAGCATGGCGGTCCTCAGTGACGAAAGTGCCGGCGGCCGGTGAACACCATCGCGAGGCCGAGGCGGTCGGCCGCCGCGATGACCTCGGAGTCGCGCACCGATCCGCCGGGCTGGGCCACGGCGGTCACGCCCGCCGCGGCGAGCGCCTCGACGCCGTCCGGGAACGGGAAGAACGCGTCGCTGCCGGCGGCGGTCCCGGCCACGCTCAGGCCGGCCGCGGCGGCTTTCTCGACCGCGATCCGGGCGGAGTCCACGCGACTCGGCTGGCCGCCGCCGATCCCCACCGTGGCGGAGGCGTTCGCGACCACCACCGCGTTCGACGGCGTGTGCTTGGCGACCCGCCAGGCGAGCGCCAGCGCCGCGGGCTCGTCGCCGCTCGGCGTCCGCTCGGTGACAACCCGCCACGACTCGTCCCAGCCGACGTCCGCGCCCTGGACGAGCAGGCCGCCGTCGATGACGCGCAGGCGCGGCGCCGGTACGGCCGGGGGCGGCGCCGCGAGGACGCGAAGGTTCTTCTTGGCGCGGAACAACTCGCGCGCGCCCTCGTCGAACGCCGGGGCGATGACGACCTCGGCGAACAGCTGCGCGATGCGCGCCGCGGCCTCGGCGTCGAGCGGCCGCGAGGAGGCGATGACCCCGCCGAACGCGGAGACCGGGTCGCAGGCGAGGGCGCGAACGTATGCGGTCGCCGGATCCTCGCCCAGCCCCGCGCCGCACGGGCCGCCGTGCTTGACGATCGCCACCCCGGGGCCGGGGAGATCGTGCACCAGCCTCCACGCCCCGTCGGCGTCCATCAGGTTGTTGTACGAGAGCTCCTTTCCCTGCAACTGCGTGAAGGCGGCCAGGCCGGACGCCGCGCGCGGCCTGGCGAACACCGCGTCCTGGTGCGGGTTCTCGCCGTAGCGCAGCGGGACCTCCTCGGCCCCGATCCACGGGGCGATCCCGTCGAGCAGCAGGCTACCGGGGAGGCCGAGGTGGCCGGGGAGCGCCTGGGCGATCGCCGCGTCGTAGGCGGCGGTGTGGCGGTACGCCTTGACGGCGAGGCGACGGCGCAACGCCACGTCGGGGCCGCCCGCCGCGAGCGCGGCGAGCACGGCCGGGTAGTCGTCGGGGTCGACGACCACCGTGACGTGACGGTGGTTCTTGGCCGCGGCGCGGACGAGGGTGGGGCCGCCGATGTCGATGTTCTCGATCACCTCTTCGGGGGTCACGCCCGGGCGGGCCGCGGTGGCGGCGAAAGGGTAGAGGTTGACCGCGACCACCGCGATCGGCTCCACCGCCCATTCGCCGAGCACGGCGCGGTGCGACGGATCGTCGAGATCGGCGAGGATGCCCGCGTACACCTTGGGGTGGAGCGTCTTGACGCGGCCGCCGAGAACCTCGGGCGTGCCGGTCAGCTCGCTGATCTCGCGCACGGCGATGCCGGCGGTGCGCAACGACCGCGCGGTGCCGCCGGTCGAGAGCAGCTCGAACCCGTGCGCCACGAGACCGCGCGCGAACGCCTCAAGGCCGCGTTTGTCGGAAACCGAGACGAGGGCTTGGCGCCTCACGGGGTTGGGACTCTCCCTTCCAGACGAGAATCATACCGTGCGCGGCGGGAAGGTCCGGCACGAGGCCGCCGCCGTGCAGCCACACCCACGAGGCGAGGTTGGCGAAGTCCGACGCCGCGTGGTTGAGGAGCAGCGAGGCGGTGCCGAAGCTCGACGAACGGTCGTCCAGCCGTTGCCACGACGACGGCCCGCCGACGCGGTCGAGGTCGTCGCGCACGATCCCGGCGAGCGCGTCGGCGTCGCGCCGGCGCGCCGCCACCAGCGAGCCGAGGCCGAGATCCGGCCCCCCGATCAAGGAGCGCTGCTGGCCGTAGAACACGAGCGGGATGCGGGGCGCGGCGGTGAGCAGGTAGCTCGTGAACGAGCACGCGTACGCATCGTTCGGGTTCGCGGCGAGGAACGGGGCGTCGAGGTCGGCCGCAAGGTGGGCGAGCGCCCCGAGGCCGGCGACGACCTCGGCGAACGGAACCTGCGCCCGCAGCGCGTCGGCCAGCCGGTCGCACTGGGTGCGGATCGCGGCCGCGAGGCCGGGCCGGCCGGCAGGGAGATGGTAGGCACGCGGCCAGCGCGCCGCGGCCGCGGCGCCGGCGGCGAACTCCTTCTCGTGCCGGGTGATCTGCCGTGCCAGGTCGGGCGGCATCCAGGGCAGTGCCCGGCGCCCGACCTCACGGTCGAGCTCGGCGGGGTGGGTCAAGCAGGCCGCGGCGACGGCGGGGAGCAGGAACGCGAGCACGGCGGGAGTGTACGGGGCCGCGCCCGGTTTGGCCAGCGGTGGTAGGCTGGGCGCTCGCGGAGGCGCCATGGCCAGGGTTCTGCGGCACGTCGAAGTCGGTCGCGGCGCGATCTCGGTGGTCGAGGGCGACATCACCGAGGAGCGCACCGACGCCATCGTCAATCCGGCCAACAGCTCGCTCGCACACGGAGGAGGCGTCGCCGGCGCGATCGTGCGCCGCGGCGGCCGCGAGATCCAGGCCGAGTCCGACGCCCTCGCCCCGGTC
>DAIDOU010000097.1 GCA_027458945.1 Acidobacteriota bacterium | reverse complement strand
CACTTCAAGGCGAAGTACTCGTATTTCGGCTGGAAGATCACCGGGACGTACAACTACGCGGACTTCTACGACCTCTTCGGACCCACGAAGAGGGGTTTCAAGGGATACTCGGTCGGTGTCGCCTACCAGCGCTTCCTGATCTACGACCAGCCGAACCGCACGCTCGACTGGACGTTCCATGTGACCGGGTACGGGAACCTCGAGACGCTCCCGGGGTACCAGAACGTGGCGGCCACCGCCACCAGCCTGGGCGTCGCGGACGTGAGCATCGGGTACAAGAACGAGCGCAGCTCCCTCGGCGCCGTCGAGCCGGAGAAGGGCGTCTCCTGGCGCGCCACGCTCGGCGACAACTATGCACTCAGTCGGCACTTTCCCACGCTGCAGCTGGATCTGAACCTCGGGATGCCGCTGCCGGTTTCCCACAGTTCCGTATGGCTGCGTACGTCGGCCGGGGCGGTGTCCGGCGACCGCAGCCAGCCGTACGGGAACTTCTACTTCGGCGGGTTCGGCAACAACTGGGTGGACGACAAACCGTACCGGCGGTACCAGGAGCCGGCCAGCTTCCCCGGCGTCAAGATCGACGAGATCAGCGCCCACAACTACGCCAAGGCGCTGCTCGAGCTCAACCTCCCGCCGCTCGTCTTCACACACCTGGGCACGCCGTCCCTCTTTGTCAACTGGGCCAGCCTCGCGCTCTTCGCCGGCGGCATCTCGACCAACCTGGACAAGTCGGAGTACCGCCAGAACGCCGGCACCGCCGGCGCCCAGCTCGACATCCGACTCGTCGCTCTCTCACTCCACCAGTTCACAATATCTCTGGGCTACGCGAAGGCGTTCCTTCCCGAGGGGAGGCGCTCCGACGAGTTCATGGGGTCGCTGCGAATCCCGTTCTACGACTGACCCGTTTCGACCACGAGCGTGACGATGTTGCGCTCGCCATCCCTCGAATAGCGAAGCTCGTCCGTCATTCGGCGGACCAGCAGGAGGCCGAGGCCTCCCGGTTTGCGCTGCTCGAGGGGCAGGGACGCGTCCGGCTCCGCCGAGGCGGTGGGGTCGAACGGCGGCCCCTGGTCGACGATCTCGATCAGGAGCTGTCCGTTTCCCTGCCGCACCGCGATCTCAAGCTCCCCATCTCCTGCGGCATAGGCGTGGGTGCACAGGTTCACCACCCACTCCTCGACCGCAAGCTCGAGTCGCAGCGCCCGGCCGGCGTCGAGCCCCGCCCCGCCAACGAGGCCGGCGACGAACGCAACGACACGCGGGACCTCCTCCGGCTTGGCGGGAAAGGAGCACCGCGCGAGCTCGGCGACGGCGCTAGGGGGTCTTGATGGCGGTTTCAACGTCGGCGTAGGTCGGCAAGACGGTCTCAAAGCCGGAGATGGCGAAGACTTCCTTGACGAGGCCCCTGAGCCCTGCGACGGTGAGGCGACCGCCACGAGCCTGGACCCGCTTGGCGGCGCCCAGGATGCTGCTCAGGCCGGCACTCGAGACGTATTCGAGCCCGGAGAGGTCGAGCACGACGTTGGCCCGTCCGGCGTCGATCGCCGTCGCGCACTGTGCCGAGAACCTCTCGACGGTCTGGGTGTCGAGCCTCCCCTTGACCGCCAGGACCGACCAACCCTGCTCTTCCCGTTCGCTCAGTTCCAGCACCCGTTCCTCCCGACTGTGCCGGGTTCGGCGAGTCGTCCGGGAACCGCGCCTCGCAACGATCCCGAGCCCACTCGACCGTCACCCGCCCAACCAGACATCCGTCTCGCCTTGGCAACGATTATTCCGCGCGAAGCGCGAGTTGGCAAGGGCGCCTACCGTCGCTGCCCCGCGCCCTGGCGTAGCATCTCGACCTCCCACTCCTCGCGGCTGCCCCCGTGAAGGAACGGGGCGAGAGCCAGGCGGCCCGTCACGCCGATGCTCTTCTCCAGGTAGGCAAGCTCGCTCAGGCGGTCGGCGATGACCGGGTCCGCCGCCTGGGGGAGGCCCGCTTCCCTGAGCAGGAGGCGGCCCTTCGCCTTGATCGACAGCTCGACACACATCTGGAGGTAGCAGAGCATGTCGGCCAGGACCTCACCCGGGAAACGATCGCGCAGGGTGCGCAGGTACTGGCCGATGCGGGTGTCCTGGACCTCACCCGAGCGCAGCATCTCGAGGAGCTCGACGTCGGAGCCGAACCCGACCTCGAGCCACTCGCGGAGAATCCGCTCGCTGCGCGAGAAGACGGCGAGGACGAGGATCGGGAACGACGCCAGCAGCACGAGCGTGAAGACGATCGGCGGGAAGCGGAGGACGAGGTTGTTGAAGACGAGGTGCGCCGCGACGGCGGCTGCGAGACCCGGCAGGAAGATCAGTCCCTTCTCGCTCCCGTGCAGATCCGCGAGCAGCTTGGAGACGATCCCGAGGATGGCGGTCGTGCCGCCGTGCAGCACGGCCGTCCCGAATCCGCGCACGGCCCAGAGCAACAGGTTGGGGTCGTTCACCGCAAGCAGGTAATACAAGTTCTCGATGGTTGCGAACCCCGCGCCGGTCGCGAAGCCGATGATCGCGGCGTCCACCATGAACCCGACCCGCTTCCTCCGGATCATGAAGATGACGAAGAGGGCCTTGGCGCCTTCCTCGATCACGGGGGCCACGAACCGCGAGTACGTTGTCGCTTCGAGTAGCGCCGAGTCGATGACCCACCGTGCCAGCAGAAGACACCCGACTGCGGCGGCGGCGCCGGCCGCGCCTCCGCGCAGGAGGCTCCCGGGCCGGACGAGCTTGAACGAGTCGAGGGCAAACAACGCCACGAGGAAGAGGAAGACCGGCACCAGGCTGATCGCGATCCTCATCAGCTCTCGCATCTGAGAGGAGTCTACACGCGGACTCGGAGGGTTGATCGTACGGCCGGGACCGGATCGGCGCCCGGACCGTGCCCCCGCAACGCTCGGCCGTACCCACGGGCACCTGAGATGAGTAGGTCGGTCTCCCGGTTTGCGGTGCAGCCGGCCGTCGGCCAGGTGAGCCGAACGGACCCGAGGCTCAAGGACGAAGGCAGCCCGACCGTGGACGGTTGCGCAACAGGTACCGATCCGGAGCCCGGTTCTCCTGGTGGGCCGTGAGGGGATCGAACCCTCGACCGACGGGTTAAAAGCCCGCTGCTCTGCCAGCTGAGCTAACGGCCCGGTCGGAGGGTAGCCGGGGGTGCCGCGGGCGTCAAGGCGAATCCGGAGCGCGCCAACGCCGACATGGGCGCGGTGCCGGCTTGACCCTGGAGGAGAGCCGCCTCCGGCCGCGGGTCGACGAAGGCGGGGGCGAGAGGGCTCGCGCGCTCCCTCGTCCGCGGATCCGGGGCAGGGGAATGACTCTCAGCCTCCCTCTCAGCCGCCCCTCTTGCATGCGCCTGAGACACGGATTAGGATGCAGCAAGTGGTCGATTGACTTGGGGGGTGACATGGAGGGACACCGGTTCCGGCGTTCGAACGTCTGGGCTGTCCGCGCAGCCGTCCTGTCGATCTTCGCGATCCTGCTGGTGAGCGCGCGGTCGGCGCTTGGCGTGCCCGCCTTCGCGCGCAAGTACGGCACGAGCTGTATGACGTG
>DAIDOU010000096.1 GCA_027458945.1 Acidobacteriota bacterium | reverse complement strand
GCGGCTGCTGCCGGCGCTGGTGGTGGCCTGCCTCGTGCTGCTCGTCTTCTGGCGCCTGGGCGCCGCCCCGCTGCTCGAGCCGGACGAGGGGCGCTACACCGAGATCCCGCGCGAGATGCTGGCGACCGGCGACTTCATCACGCCGCACCTCGACGGCGTGCGCTACTTCGAAAAGCCGCCGCTGCACTACTGGCTGACGGCCGGGGCGATCGAGCTCTTCGGCTTGTCGCCGTTCGCCGGGCGGTTGTGGAGCGCGCTGCTCGGCCTCGCCGGGGTGGCGCTCGTTTTCGGCCTGGGGAGCGCGATGGGCGGCCGGCGCGCCGGCGCCGTGGCGGCCGCGGCGCTCGGCACCGCGCCGCTGTGGGTCGCGCTCGCGCGCCTGGCGACGCTCGACATGACGGTGACGTTCTTCCTGACGGCGACGCTCGCGTGCTTCTGGATGGCGCACCGCCCGCCCGAGGGGACGGCCGGCGCGCCGGCGCGCGCCCGCTGGTGGTGGCACGGGATGTTCGTCGCGGCGGCGCTCTCGGTACTGGCGAAGGGGCTGATCGGGATCGCGATACCGGGGGCGGTGGTGTTCCTCTACCTCCTGGCGACGCGGCAGTGGCGCGTGGTTGCGGCGGTGCCGTGGCTATCTGGTGTGCCGCTCTTCCTCGTGGTGGCGGCGCCGTGGCACCTGCTCGCGGCGGCGCGCACCTCGGACTTCGCCTGGTTTTACTTCATCCACGAGCACGTGCTCCGCTTCCTCACCGGCGAGGCGCAGCGCCAGGAGCCGTTCTGGTTCTTCCTCGCGATCGTGGCGCTCGGCTGCGTGCCGTGGTCGGGGATCTTCCCGGCGGCGGGGTTGCTCGTCGAGTGGCGGCGGCTGCGAGAGTCGCTGGCCGAGCGCCCCGAGGCGACGTTCCTGTGGCTGTGGGCGGGTTTCATCGTCGCGTTCTTCTCGATCTCGCGCTCCAAGCTGATCCCCTACGTGCTGCCGGCGTTGCCGCCGCTCGCGGTGCTCGTCGGCCTGGCGGTCGAGCGCTCGCGCCGCGGGGACGGCGCGCCGCGCAGCGAGCGCTGGGGACTGGTCGCCGGCGGGGCGCTGACGGCGATGTGGGGGCTCGCCCTGGTGTGGGCCGGGCTCGGGAAGATCGACCGGCTCGGGCTCGGCGGCGTCATCTCGCCGCGGCTGCTGGCGCCGGGGCTCGTCGTGATCGTCGCGGCCGCGATGGTCGCGGTGTCGGGCTTCTCGCGCGTGTGGGCGCAGCGCCTGCTGACGCTGTTCGCGGCGGGGGCGTGCCTGTGCGCCGCGATCGAGGGGGTGGTGCCGCTGGTCGGGCGCGAGCGCTCGAGCGCGGCGCTCGCGGCCCGGCTGCGCCCCGAGCTACGCCCCGGCGACCTCGTGTTCTCCTACGGGTGCTTCCCGGAAAGCCTCCCCGTCTACCTCGACCGCACCGTCGGCGTGGCAGCGTTCGAGGGCGAGTTGGCGTTCGGCATCGCGCACCTGAGTCCGGAGGAGAGGCGGCGCCGCTTCCCGACGGCGGCCGAGTTCCGGCAGGTGTGGAACTCCGATCGCCGGGTGTTCGCCGTCGCGGAGCGGCGCCACTGGTCGGCGCGGCTGGCCGCGGCCGGCCTCACCCACGCCCGCCTGCTCTACGAGGACGAGGGCCTCGCCCTGATCTCCAACGAGCGCCCGGCGCGGTGACGTTGCGGCCGGTGGAAGAAGGGAAGGCGGAAGAAGGAAGAGGGAAAAGGGGAGAGGAACGGCCTCGAACGAATCCGCCTCTGCCTTCCCTTTTCCCTTTACCCTCTACCCTTTACCGTCTCTCTGGCCGCTACTCCTGCGAGGGAGAGAAGTCGGCGACGAGCGCTTCCATCGCGTCCCAGATGTGGGAGACGTCGGTCGAGGCCAGGACGAGGTTGCGCTTGGTGCCGTTGATGTCCTTGACGTGCCCGCGCAGCACCGCCTCCTGGCGGAAGCCGAGCCGGCGGAACATGCGGCGCGCCCCGGCCTGGTTCTCGACGACCTCGATCATGATTTTGTCGATCCCGAGGCGGGTCGCGATCTTGACCAGCTCGCGCGCGAGGGCGGTGCCGAGCCCGTCGCGGCGCAGCGCGCGGGCGACCGAGATGCGCAGCTCGCCGACGTGCGTCGACCAGCCGCGCAGCGCCCGGTACAGCGAGGCCTCGGCCACGACCTTGCCCTCGCGTTCGCCGATCAGCGAGACGACCTCGCCCGAGGCGACCAGCGTCGCGAAGCGCTGCCACCACCCCGCGTCGGTGACGTCGTCCTTGAGGTAGAGGCGGTCCTCCTCCGGCAGCGAGCGGTAGAACGCCTGCACCGCCTTGGCGTCAGCCGTCTCGAGCGGCCGCACCGTCACCAGTGTTCCGTCGCGCAGCGCCAGGCTCTGGGGAAACCCTTCGAGCGTCACGGTCGGCCCCCTTCTAGTTCTTCACCGCGGCTTGCTCGCGGCCGTACTCGTACCCCTTGCGGAAGGCGCGCAGGTTGAGGTCCTCGGTCCCCTTCGGCACCGAGCTCTTGACCGCCTTCTCGACCGACTCGAACGAGAGCAGGCCGGTGACGCCGGCGAAGAAGCCGGTCATCACGATGTTGAGCACGAGCCGGCGCCCCAGCTCCTCGGCGAAGCGGGTGGCGGGGACGCCGAACGCCCGCACCCCCTTGGGCAGCGTCTCGTCGAGGGTGATCAGGTCGCTTTCGTACAGCAGCATGCCGCCCGGCGAGAGCTGCGGGGCGAACTGGGTGTAGGCGTCGGGCGACATCACGATCAGGACGTCCGGGTTCTTGACGTACGGGTAGCCGATCGCCTCGTCGGCCACCGTGACCTGGGCGCTGCAGGCGCTGCCGCGCGCCTCCGGGCCGAACGCCTGGATCAGCGTCGCGTGCTTGCCGTCGAAGATCGAGGCGGCCTTGCCGATGATCATGCCGCAGAGGATGACGCCCTGGCCACCGAGGCCGCCGACACGGATCTCACTCTTTTGCATGGGACACCCCGTACGGTGTGAACCGCTCGCCGAAGTGCTGCGTGTAGTGCTCGTTCATCGCGTCGAGCCAGGTCGGCCGCTCGCGGTCGACGAACTTGCCGACGACGATCTCGCCCTGGAAGGTGAGGCCGACGTCCTTGGTGTTGGCGCCGTGGACGATCTTGCTCTTCTCCTTGTAGTACTTGAGCTGGTCGACGCCGTCCCCGAGCCGGTTGCGGCGCGAGTACAGCGTCGGGCACGGCGCCATCGCCTCGATGAAGACGAACCCCTTCTTCTTCAGGCCCTCGAGCATCGCCTTGGCGAGCTGCTTGACGTGATACACGGTCCAGCGCGCGACGTACACCGCGCCGCAGGCGTCGGCCAGGAACGGGAGGTTGAACGGGCTCTCGAAGTTGCCGTACGGCATCGTCGTCCCGGTCGCGCCCAGCGGCGTCGTCGGCGCCACCTGGCCGCCCGTCATGCCGTAGGTGAAGTTGTTCACGCAGACGACCATCAGGTCCATGTTGCGGCGCGCGGCGTGGATCAGGTGGTTGCCGCCGATCGCCGAGAGGTCGCCGTCGCCGGAGTAGACCACCACCTTGAGCTCGGGGTTGGCGAGCTTCAGCCCGGTGGCGAACGGGATCGCACGTCCGTGGGTGGTGTGGAACGAGTCGAGGTTCATGTAGCCGGCCACCCGGCCGGTGCAGCCGATCCCGGAGACGATCGCGACCTTGTCGAGGTCCATCCCGGAGTCGGTGAGGGCGCGGGTGAAGCAGTTGACCGTGGTGCCGATGCCGCAGCCCGGGCACCAGATGTGCGGCAGGCGCTCCTGGCGCAGGTACGGCATGACCGGGTTCTCGAACTCGCACGCGAGGACGTCGGGTTCGTTCATTGCGCAGCCTCCATGATCTTGGCCAGGATCGCGTCGGGCTCGTGCACGGTGCCGCCGGCGTGCGGCAAGGTGAGCACCGCGGCCTTGCCGGAGACGGCCCGCTCCACCTCGAGCGCCATCTGGCCCATGTTGAGCTCGGGCACCACGAACGCCTTGGCGGTGAGGGCGAGGTCGCGGATCACCTTGGCCGGGAACGGCCAGGTGATGATCATCCGCAGGTGCCCGACCTTGACGCCCTTGCGCCGCGCGGCCTCGACCGCGGCGCCGGCCACGCGCGAGGTGATCCCGAACGAGACCACGATCACGTCGGCGCCCTCGACGCCGTCGGCGCGCACGTCCACGAGCTGGTCGCGGTGGTCGCGGATCTTGTTGACCAGCCGCCGCACGAGCTTGTCCTGCGCCTGCGCGTTCATCGCCGGGTAGCCGCGCTCGTCGTGGGTGAGGCCGGTGATGTGGATGCGGTAGCCGTCGCCCGCCTTGACCATCTCCGGCACCATGCTCTCGTCCGTCTCGTATGGCCGGTACTCGCCCGGCTTCTTCGCCGTCCACTTGCGCTCGACGATCTCGATCTCGGACGCCTCCGGGATCACCACGCGCTCGGTCATGTGGCCGACGACCTCGTCCATCATGAAGAACACCGGCACGCGGTAGGTCTCCGCCAGGTTGAACGCCTTGATCATCAGGTCGAAGCACTCCTGCGGCGAGTTGGGGGAGAGCGCGATCGGCTCGTAGTCGCCGTGCGAGCCCCACTTGACCTGCATCATGTCCGCCTGAGCGGGGAGCGTCGGCAGGCCGGTCGAGGGGCCGCCACGCTGCACGTCCACCCACACCGACGGGACCTCGGCGATCGCGGCGAGGCCGATGTGCTCCATCATGAGCGAGAGGCCCGGCCCCGAGGTCACGGTCATGACCTTCTTGCCGGCCCACGCCGCGCCCTGGATCGCGATCGAGGAGGCGATCTCGTCTTCGAGCTGGATGAACATCCCGCCGACGAGAGGGATGCGCGCGGCGAACCGCTCCACGACCTCGGTCGACGGCGTGATCGGATAGCCGGCCACGAACCGGCATCCGGCGGCGAGCGCCCCTTCGCAGGCGGCGTGGTCGCCGTCGATGAAGTGGATGCCTGTCAGAACTCCCTTCGGGTCCGCGTGCAAGACGTCCTCCTTACTGTGGCGTGGTCCGGACCGCGGCTCAGCCGCGGGCGGGGATCAACGGCTCCGGCGCCGC
>DAIDOU010000095.1 GCA_027458945.1 Acidobacteriota bacterium | reverse complement strand
CGAGATCGAGGCGGAACGGGTGGGCGTTGATCTCGACCGCGGCGCCGCTGGCCGCGGCCGCCTGCAGCACCGCTTCGAGGTCGACCGCGTACCCCTCGCGGGCGAGGAGGAGGCGGCCGGTGGGGTGACCGAGGATCGTGCCACGGCCGTGGCCGACGGCGCGCACGAGACGAGCGGTCTGCACTTCGATGCTCTGGCGGAACGCGGAGTGCACCGAGGCCACGACGAAGTCGAGCGGAACGTCCTCCGGGCGGTCGAGTCTGCCGTCGGCGAGGACGTCGGCCTCGGTGCCGCGCAGGAGCAGCGGCGGCCGGCCGGCGGCGTTGTGAGCGGCGATCGCCTCGCCCTGCCGGCGCAGGCGGTCGGCGTCGAGGCCGTGGGCGTAGGCGGCGGCGCGGGAGTGGTCGGCGATGCCGAGGAACGCCCAGCCGAGCGCCGCCGCCGCGGCCGCCATCGCGTCGAGCGAGGCGGTGCCGTCCGAGTCGGTCGTGTGGGCGTGCACGGCGCCGAGGAGGTCGTTCTCCCCGATGAGGTCGGGGAGCGCCCCGGCGGCGGCGGCCTCGACCTCACCGACCCCTTCACGCAGCTCGGGCGGGATCCACGGAAGGTGCAGCCGGGCGTACAGCTCCCGCTCGCCGGCGCACTCGACGGGGTTCCCCGAGCCGTCGGCGAGGACGCCCGCGGCGAAGCGCAACCCGCCGGCGGCGGCGCGTTCCGCGAGCTGCTCGACGTGACGGCCGCTCCCGGTGTGCCACACGAGCGCGGCGCCGAACGAGGCCGGCGGCGTAGTCACGACGCGGACCGGAAGGCCGGACAGATCGACGCCGGCCAGCGTGTCTGGGTCGGGGGTGCGGGTATCGCCGAGCGTGCCGCCGAGGGCCGCGGCAAGCGCGGCCTGAGACGGGCCGGCGCACACCACGACCGCCTCGCTCACCACCTCGCACGAGCGGCGCGCCTGGCCGGCCGCCGCGACCGCGGCCCCGGGGAGCGCGGCCCGGATGGCCGCGGCCACCTCTTCGCCGACACGCAGGCCTTCGGGGAGGTGGCGGGCGCTCGCGGCGCGGCGACGGAACTCGATCGCCTCGAGCAGGTGTCGTTGCGTCGCCGCCCCGAACCCGGCGAGCGCCAGGAGGCGGTTCTCTCGGCAGGCGTACTCCAGCTCTCCGAGCGAGGCGATCCCGAGCTCCTGCCAGAGCGTCCGCACGCGCTTGGGGCCGAGCCCAGGCAGCACCGCCAGTTCCGCCAGGCCGGCCGGCGTCCGCGCCCGCAGCTCGGCGAGCTGCGCCGGCTCCTCCCCGCCGGCGAGCTCGGTGAGGATCGCGGCGATCCCCTTGCCGATCCCCGGCAGCGACGTGAGTTCGCCGCTGGCCGCCAGCGCCTCGACGTCCTCCGGAGCGCGGGCGATCGCCCGCGCTGCGTTGGCGTACGCGCGTACCTTGAACGGGTTCTCCCCCGCGACCTCGGCAAGCAGGGCCAGCTCCTCGAGCGCTGCGACCGCCCGCCGCCTGAGATCCCCGGGATCGCTCATCCCCCGCATGATATAGTCCGGAAGGTCCCATGGCTCCCCGCTGGCCGTTCTCGCGCTCACTCCTCTACCCGCTGACGGCGCTGCTGGTGGCGCTCGCGGTGCTCCCGGTCGGTCTCGCCGGGTGGGGGTTCGTGAGCTCGAACCGGGAGCAGGTCGCCACGCTCGAAATGCAGTACCTGACGCGGCAAGCGGTCGGTCTGGCGCGCGAGATCCAGCTCTACTTCCTCGACAGCGTGGGGCGCATCGAGATGGTGGCGAAGGCTCTACGCCCCGGCGAGGGCCAGCGCCTCGACCCCAAGAACGCATCCGAGAGCCTCAACGAGCTGGTCAACGAGAACCGGCACATCGAGCTGCTGCGCCTGCTCGACGCGACCGGGCAGGGGTCGTTCTTCCAGGGCCCCGGCCTCTCTGCCCAGGCCGAGCGCGAGCTCGAGCCGGTCCTGCGCGAGGCGTTCACCGCCAACCTCGCCGGCAGGCCGGTGCGCCGCGACCTCCTGCGCCTGCCGGGAGAGGATCCGATGGTGCTGACCTCGCTGCCGGTTCGGGGCCCCGGCGGCACCGTGGCCGGCGTGATGCAGGGCGTGGTCTCGCTCGAGGGCCTGGTGACGCGGCTCGCCGAGGAGACCGGGCGTGGCGTGACCGTGGACATCGTCGATCGCGCCGGGGACGTCGTGTTCTCGAGCGAGCAGAGCCACGTCGGCCGCTCGGCGGCGGATCACCCGCTGGTGGCGCAGTTCCTCAAGGCGCCGGTGCGCCTGACGAAGACCTACCGGGATCCTTTGCGGTCGGGTAACGACGAGGTGCTGGGCTCGTTGTGCCCGGTGGAGAACCCGCCCTGGGCCGTGGTCACGGCGCGGGACGTCGGCGTCGCGTTCGCGGCGGTGCGCAGCATGGCCGAGAAGACGGCGTTGCTGGCGCTGGCGACGGGCCTGGTGGCGATGGCCGCCGGGATCGGCCTGGCGCGCCGGTTGACCACGCCGCTGCGCCACCTCGCCGAGGTGAGCACCGCGGTGGCGAACGGCGACTACTCCCGCCAGGTTCCGGTCACCTCCCGCAACGAGCTCGGGCAACTAGCCGAGAACTTCAACGTCATGGCGGTGGAGATCGAGCGCACCGTGAGCTCGTTGCAGGAGGCGCTCGCCGAGAACAAGGAGCTGCTGGTCGACTCGATCCGCGCCCTCGCGGCCGCGATCGACGCCAAGAACCCGTATACGCGCGGTCACTCGGAGCGAGTCAGCCAGTATGCGGTGGCGATCGCCCGGCACTGCGGCGTCTCCGGCGCGGAGCTCCAGACGGTGGAGATCTCGGCGCTGCTCCACGACGTCGGGAAGATCGGCATCGACGACGCGATCCTGACCAAGCCCGACGCGCTCACCGACTCCGAGTTCGCGCAGATGCGGGTGCACACGGTCAAGGGCGCCGCGATCGTGAGCCCGATCAAGCGGCTGCGGGAGATGCTGCCGGGCATCCGTTCCCACCACGAGAACTGGTCCGGCGGCGGCTATCCCGACGGGCTGATCGGCGACGAGATCCCGCTCGTTGCCCGGATCATCGCCGCGGCCGACGTGTTCGATGCGATGACGACGCAGCGCCCGTATCAGACCGCGATGCGCCTTGACCTCGCGTACTCCCAGTTGCGCGGCATGGCGGGGGCCAGGCTCGACCCCCTGATCGTCACGGCGTTCTTCACTGCGATCAAGGGCGGCGACCTGATACCCTTGGGACAGGTGGAGGTGGCGTGACGATGCGAAGCGCGGTCGGTTCCGTTCTGCGTCTGGCGGTGGTCGTGACGCTGGCTGCGTGTGCGTCGTCCCAGCAGGCCCGCCTCAACCTCCCTCCGGACATCGATCCCAAGGACCCACTCGCGGCCACGATGCTGATGCAGCAAGGCCAGGCGCTGGTTGCGGAGGGGAAGGTCGCCGAGGGCCTGGGGAAGTACCAGCTGGCGCTCTCGCTCCAGCCGAAGAACCCGACGATCTTCAACATGATCGGCATGGCCGAGCTGCAGCGCGGGAAGCCCGCCAAGGCGCTCGACGCGTTCAACAACGCCCTGATGCTCGCGCCGCAGTACTCCGACGCCCGCAACAACCGCGGGGCGGCGTACGTCCAGCTCGGCCAGTACGCGATGGCCGAGGCCGACTTCCTCGCCGTGCTCGCCGACCCGACCGAGCCGAACCGGGCCGGGGTGTACTTCAACTTGGGCTCGCTCTACTTCGCGCGCGGGAACCTCGCCGCGGCCGAGGAGAACCTGCGCCGGGCGGCCGTGCCGACCGGCCCGGTGGAGGCGTACTTCATGCTCGGAAAGGTCGAGGAGCGGCTCGGTCAGCCCGCGCGCGCGGAGTCCGCGTATCGCAGTGCGCTGGAGCGGGCCCCCGAGCGGGCCGACGTCGCTCTCGCGCTCGGCGAGCTGCTCGAGGCCCAGGGACGCAAGGACGAGGCGGCGGCGCTCTTCCGCCGCGTGATCGCGCTCGCCCCGGGCTCGGCGCTGGCTCGCGACGCCCAGGCGCGGCTGGAGTGAAGGCGTGGCGTTCCAGTACCTGTTGAACAACCTTCTCGTCGACGTTCCCGGCGCGCAGGGTGCCATCTTCCTCGACGCCGAGGGCGAGTCGGTGGAGTTCGTTTCCCGTAGCGCCACGCCGTACGAGCTCAAGCTCGAGGGGGCCTACCACGGGATCTTCCTCCGCCAGGCCGCGCGGCTCGCCGCCCTGAACGGGGCGGGGGAACTCGAGCGGCTGGCAATCGCGGGGATGCAGATGCAGGTGATGAGCCGGGTGCTCAAGGGCGGTTACTACCTGGTTCTCGTGCTCGAACCGGCGGCCCCGGCGGCGCTCGCCGGCGAGGCGTTGACGCGGGCGAGCGCGGCGTTCAACCGGGAGATTCCGTAGCCGCGGGCCCGGCCGGCGGCGGCCGTCGCAGGGGGTGAGCTTTGGACCTGTTGCAACGCTTGCGCCGCGGACTCGGGGCGACCCGGTCGCTGCTCGGCGAGAGGTTCACCGCGTCGGAGTGGACGGTCAGCCCCGACGCGTTGGAGGAGGTGCTGCTCGCGGCCGACGTCGGTGTCGACGCGGCCCACGACCTGGCCCGCCGGTTCGACGAAGCACGCCGGCGCGGGACGGTGGCTCCCGGCGGGGAGATGGCGTGGTTACGGGCGGAGGTGGAGGCGCTGCTCACGGTCGGCGCCGTCGCCGTACGCCGCGGCGCGCCGCACGTGATGCTGGTGGTCGGCGTCAACGGCAGCGGCAAGACGACGACGGCGGCCAAGCTCGCTGGGCGGGCGCAAGAGGAGGGCCGGAGCGCGATGCTCGTGGCCGCGGACACCTTCCGCGCCGCGGCGATCGAGCAGTTGCAAGCCTGGGGCGAGCGCCTCGGGGTGCCGGTCGTCGCCCAGCGCCCCGGCGCCGATCCCGGCGCCGTGGTCTTCGACGCCCTCAGGGCGGCGCTCGCCCGCGGGACCGACGACGTGATCGTCGACACGGCCGGCCGCCTGCACACCAAGCACGACCTCATGGCCGAGCTCGAGAAGGTGCACAAGGTGTGTGCCCGAGCGCTGCCCGGCGCGCCGCACGAGGTGCTCCTCGTCCTCGACGCGACGACGGGGACTAACGGCGTGGTGCAGGCGCGCGAGTTTCAGGCCAGCGCCGGCGTCACCGGCGTGGCCCTGACCAAGCTCGATGGCACCGCCAAGGGCGGGGTCGTGCTCGCGGTCGCCCGCGAGCTCGCGGTCCCGGTCCGCTGGGTCGGCGTCGGCGAGGGGCCGGACGACCTGTTGCCGTTCAGCGCTTCGATGTTCGCCTCGGCCCTGCTGGAGGCGCTCTCGTGAGCGACCGCTGGGCCCCGCTGATGCGCCAGGCGCTCACGCTCGCGGAACGAGGGCGGTACGGGGCGAGCCCGAACCCGATGGTGGGCGCCGTGCTGCTGTCGCGCAGCGGCGAGGTGGTCGGCTCCGGTGCGCACCTGGCCTGCGGCGGGCCCCACGCCGAGGTGGCGGCGTTGCAGGCGGCAACCAGCCCGGCGCTGGGCGGAACGATGGTCGTGACGCTCGAGCCGTGCGCCCACCAGGGACGTACCCCCCCGTGCGTGGAGGCGATCCTCGCGGCCGGAGTCGCACGCGTCGTGATCGGGACGCGCGACCCGAACCCGGTGACGGCGGGGCGAGGCGTCGAGACGCTGCGCGCGGCCGGGATCGAGGTCATCGAGGGGGTGGAGGAGGCGGCGTGCCGGACCGCGAACCGCCGCTTCTTCCACTGGATGGGGACCGGGCGTCCTTTCGTGACCCTGAAGATGGCGATGACGCTCGATGGCAAGCTCGCCGCTCGCGGCGGCCGCTCCCGCTGGATCACGTCCGAGGCTTCGCGCCGGGAAGGGTACGCGCTGCGGGAGGAGTTCGACGCGCTCCTCGTCGGCGTCAACACCGTGCTCGCCGACGACCCCCGCCTGACCCGGCACCTCGGGCTCAACCCCAACCCTCACATCGCGCGGGTGGTGCTCGACACGTCGCTGCGCACGCCGCCGGGATGCACGATGCTCGGGCGGGACGCCGCCGACGTGACGCTTTTCTGTCGCGAGGGGGCCGCAACCGAGCGACGGCGGGAGCTCGAGCGCCTCGGGGCGACCGTGGTCGAGGTCGGCGAGGACGAGCACGGCCGCTGCGCCCTGCGTCAGGTCCTGCGCTGGTTGGGCTCGCGCCAGGTCAGCTCGGTGCTGGTCGAGGGCGGGGGCGAGGTGCACTGGTCGTTCCTGCGCGAACGGCTGGCGCAGCGGGTGCACGCCTTCGTGGCGCCGCTGGTGCTCGGCGGGCGGGAGGCCACCCCCTCGGTCGGCGGCGCGGGGTTCCCGTCGCCGCAGGAGGGC
>DAIDOU010000094.1 GCA_027458945.1 Acidobacteriota bacterium | reverse complement strand
GGCGGCGGACGCCTTGGCGACGAAGCCGGACGCCATCTTCTCGAAGTCGGGCTTCGAGATCCCGATCCGGCTGCGGACCCCGTCGAGCGCCTCCGCCACCTTCGGCAGCGCGACGACGTCGGAGAACGAGGCGACGTGCAGGTCGGAGAGCTTGGCGTTGACCCGGTTGGCGACGTCGATCGCCTGGCTCGCCAGGACGCCGACGAACAGACCGGCGGGCAACAAGACGAGCCCGCCGACCGCGAGGGTCAGCAGCGCCGCGGCCAGATTGCGGCGCCGCGGCATCCGCCGCTCGAGGAACTCCCACGGGGTCTGGAACGCCGCGGCGAGGATGATCGACCAGGCGATCGCGGCGAGGAACGGGGTGAGCACGCGCACGCAGGCATACCCCACGCCGAGCGCCGCGAGCGTGACAAAGATGACGGCGTACACGCGCGAGCCTTCAGTGCGCTCCATGTCGGCCTCCACTGGTGGGCGAGTGTCGCACATCCTCGTGCCGGCGGAGCGCTCGTCGCCGGAGGCCGGCCGCTTTACGGCGCGAACGCCTCTTCGACGAGGCGCTCCTGCTCCGCCTGGAAGACGCGGTGAGACCCGGTGGCGGGGCTGGAGCTGGCGGCGCGTCCGGCGTAGACCAGCGGCCGGCCGGAGGCGAGCTCGGCGAGGCGCGGCGCGACGAACCCCCAGGCGCCCATGTTCTGCGGCTCCTCCTGCACCCAGCGTAGCTCGCGCAGTGAGGGCAGCCCGGCGAGCGCCGCGCCGACCTCCACGGCCGGGAACGGCGCCAGACGCTCCAACCGGATCACCACGGCGGCGCCGCCCTGCGCGCGCCGGCGCTCGAGCAGGTCGAACGCCACCTTTCCGCTGCACAACAGCGCGCGCTCGGGATCCGCGGGTGGGTCGGGGTCGGCGAGCACCGGGGCGAACGCCCCGGCGAACTCCTCGGCGCGGCTCTTTGCCGCGTCGGCGCGCAGCAGGCTCTTGGGCGTCATCACGACGAGCGGCGCCGCCCGGCGGGCGTGCGCCTGGGCCCGCAGCAGGTGGAAGTACTGCGCCGCGGTGGTCGGTGCCGCGACGCGGAGCCGATCGCCGGCGGCGAGCTGGAGGTAGCGCTCGAGGCGGGCGCTCGAGTGCTCGGGGCCCTGCCCCTCGGCGCCGTGCGGGAGCAGGAGCACCAGCTTGCTGTGCTGCCCCCACTTCTCCTCGGCGGCGGCGATGAACGTGTCGATGATGATCTGGGCACCGTCGGCGAAGTCGCCGAACTGCGCCTCCCAGAGCACGAGCGCCTCGGGGCGCATGACGGAGTAGCCGTATTCGAAGCCGAGCGCGGCGTACTCGGAGAGCAGCGAATCGTAGACCAGGAACGGCGCCTGCGCCGGGTCGATGTGCTGCAGCGGCGTGTACTCGGCCCCGGTGGCCTGGTCGACGAGCACGGCGTGGCGTTGCGAGAACGTGCCGCGGCGGGAGTCCTGCCCCGAGAGCCGCACCGCGATCCCCTCGCGCACGAGCGAGCCGAACGCCAGCAGCTCGGCGGTCCCCCAGTCCACGCCGCCGGCGTCGAGCATGCGGCGGCGCTGCTCGAGGAGGCGGGCGAGCTTGGGGTGGACGCGAAACTCCCCGGGGACGGCGGTGGCGCGCTCGGCGATCTCGTGCAGCGCCGCGAGCGCCACCGGCGGCGGCGCCGGCTCGGGCGGCGGCACGGGCTCCGCCGTCGGCGCGGGCGGGAGCGCGGGCGGCGCGCTCTCGTGGGTGGCCGCGAACGCCGCCTCGAGCCGATCCTGAAAGTCCTTGAGGGCGGTCTCGGCCTCGGCGACGGTGAGGTCGCCGCGGTTGACGAGCCGTTCGGTGTACAACTTGCGCACCGAGCGCCGGTCGCGGATCTTGGCGTACATGATCGGCTGCGTGAAGGCGGGCTCGTCCCCCTCGTTGTGCCCCCAGCGGCGGTAGCCGACCACGTCCACGACCACGTCCTTGGCGAACTCGCGCCGGAATGCGAGCGCCAGATCCATCACATGCACGCACGCCTCCGGGTCCTCGCCGTTGACGTGGAACACCGGGGCCTGGACCATCTTGGCCACGTCGGTGGCGTACACGGAGGAGCGCGCGTCGGCCGGGGAGGTGGTGAAGCCGATGCCGTTGTTGACGACGATGTGCACCGTCCCGCCGGTACGGTAGCCGGAGAGCGCGCTCATGTTCAGCGTCTCGGCCACCACGCCCTGGCCCGCGAAGGCGGCATCGCCATGCACGAGCACCGGCAGCACCTGCTCGTGCGCCGCGTCGCCGCGCAGATCCTGGAGCGCGCGCGCCATCCCCTCGATCACCGGGTCGACGGCCTCGAGGTGGCTCGGGTTGGAGGCCATCGTGATCCGCAGCTGGCCGCCCGCGGGGCTGGTGTACGTGCCGGTGGCGCCGAGGTGGTACTTGACGTCGCCGGTCCCCTCGCGCGAGAGCGGGTCGAGGTTCCCCTCGAACTCGCGAAAGATCTTCTCGTAGCTTTTGCCGATGATGTTGGCGAGCACGTTGAGGCGGCCGCGGTGCGCCATCCCGAGCACGACCTCGGCGATGCCGGCCGCGACCGCGCCGGCGAGCACGCGGTCGAGCATCGGGATCAGCGCCTCCAGCCCCTCGAGCGAGAAGCGCTTGTGGCCGACGTACTTGGTGTGGAGGAAGCGCTCGAACGCCTCGGCGGCGTTGAGCATCGCGAGGGCGCGGCGCTTGCCCGCCGCGTCGACCCACGCGGCGGGGTCGGCGCCCTCGACCCGCTTCTGGATCCACGCCTTCTGGTCGGGCTCCTGGATGAACATGTACTCGACCCCGAGCGTGCCGCAGTACGCCTCGCGCAGGACGCGCACGATCTCGCGCAGGCGCTCGCCCTCGCGGCCGCCGACGCCACCGCTGTAGAACTCGCGGTCGAGGTCCCACACCGTGAGGCCGTGCGTCTCGAG
>DAIDOU010000093.1 GCA_027458945.1 Acidobacteriota bacterium | reverse complement strand
GTCCTCGGCCTCGCTGCGCAACGTGATGGCCGATCTCGAGCGGCACGGGTTCCTGCTCCAGCCCCACACCTCGGCGGGCCGGATCCCCTCGGACCTCGGGTTCCGTCTCTACATCGACCGGTTGTTGCAGCGGGTCGCGCTGCCCCACCGCGACGAGCGCCGGCTGCGCGCGATGCTCTCGCCGGGAGGTCCGCTCGACGAGGTGCTCGCGCAGGCCAGCCGTGTCCTCGCCGACATCACCGCCGAGGTGGGCATGGCGGTGGCGCCGGCGACACAGCAGGCCACCGTGCAGGCGATCCACTTCCTCCGCGTCGCCGCCGAGAGAGTCCTGGCGGTGGTGGTGACCGCCGGGGGCCTCGTGGACTCGCGTTTGCTCATGGTCGAGCGTGAGTTCGCCCCGGCCGAGCTCGAGCGGATCTCGAACTATTGCACCGGGTCGTTCGCGGGCCTGACGTTGCAGGAGATCCGCAGCCGGCTGCTCGCCCTCATGCTCGAGGAGCGCGCCGAGGCGGACGAGTTGCTCGCCGGCGTGGTGGCGCTCGGCCGGCGCGCGGTGGCGGCCGAGCCGGTGACCGGCGGCGAGGTGTTCGTGGAGGGTGCGAGCCGCTTGCTGGAGCGCGCCGCGCCCGGTCAGCTCGACGCCGTGCGCCGGCTGCTGGCGGCGCTGGCGGACAAGGCCGCGCTGCTCGCCCTGCTCAACGACTTCGTCGAGGCGTCCGGTCCCCTGGTGCTGTTCGGGTCGGAGTTCACTCTCATGGGCGGGAGCGACCTCGGATTGATCGTCTCGTCGTTCCAGCGCCGCAGCGGGGAGCAGGGGCTGATCGGCGTGGTCGGCCTCAAGCGCATGGACTACCACCGTATTATTCCTATCGTGAACTATATCGGTCAGTATCTCACGGGGGCCGGCAGCGAGCCGGGAGGGGCCGGATGAGCGACGAGGAGCGGCGCCAGCCGCCGGAAGAAGCGTTGGAAACGGGGGTCGAGGTCGCGGAAGGTGCCGCCGAGGCGGGGCCAGAGACCGCGTCCGACAGGGACGCGTTGCAGGAGGAGCTCGGCAACCTGCAGCAGGAGATCTCGCGGTTTCGCGAGCTGTACCTGCGCAAGCTGGCGGACTTCGACAACTACCGCAAGCGCCAGGAACGGGAGATGACGGAGTTCCGGCGTCTCGCCAACGCCGAGCTGCTGCGCGAATGTCTGCCGGTGCTCGACAACTTGGAGCGCGCGCTGGCGGCTCCCGGCGGCAGCAACGGCGGCTTGCGCGAGGGCGTCGAGTTGGTGGTCCGGCAGTTCAGGGACGTGCTCGGGCGCCACGGGTTGACGGAGGTCGATCCGATCGATCAGCCGTTCGATCCGGCGCGGCACGAGGCGATATCCCGCAACGAGGACGCGCGAGTCACGGAGCCGACGGTGGTCCAGGTGCTGCAGAAGGGGTACCTCCTCGGCGAGCGTCTGCTCCGTCCCGCGCTGGTGATCGTCGCCGTGCCGGCGGGTTCGGCGTCGCCGGGCGTCGCCGGCGAGAGCTTCGAGGGGACCAATGGCTAAGATCATCGGCATCGACCTCGGTACGACGAACTCGTGCGTCGCGGTGGTCGAGGGAGCTCGCCCGGTCGTCGTGCCGAACCGCGAGGGTGCGCGGACGACCCCGTCGGTCGTCGGGCGCGCGGCGGACGGCGAGTTGCTGGTCGGCCAGATCGCACGGCGGCAGGCGCTGACCAACCCGCGCAACACGGTCTACGCGGTGAAGCGCTTGATCGGACGCAAGTTCAACACGCCCGAGGTGCAACGCGCGCGCACCATCGTCCCGTACGGGATCGTCGAGGCGCCCAACGGCGACGCCTACGTCCAGATCGGCGACAAGATGCACTCCCCGCAGGAGATCTCCTCGTTCATCCTGCGCGAGATCAAGGAGTTCTGCGAGACCTCGCTGGGCGAGGAAGTGACACAGGCGATCATCACCGTGCCGGCGTACTTCGATGACTCGCAGCGGCAGGCGACGAAGGACGCGGGAACGCTGGCCGGGCTCGAAGTGCTGCGCATCATCAACGAGCCCACCGCCTCGTCGCTCGCCTACGGGTTCGGGCGGGGAGGCAGCGAGACGATCGCGGTGTTCGACCTCGGCGGCGGGACGTTCGATATCTCCATCCTCGAGATCGGGGAGGGGCTGTACGAGGTGAAGTCCACCGCCGGAGACACGTTCCTCGGCGGCGAGGACTTCGACGCCCGCATCATCGAGTTCCTCCTCGACCGCTTCCTCAAGGAGACGAAGGTCGACCTGCGCGGCGACTGCATGGCGATGCAGCGCCTCAAGGAAGCGGCCGAGGCGGCGAAGTGCGAGCTCTCCACCGCTCAGATCGCGAACATCTCGCTGCCGTTCATCGCCACCGACGGGACGCAGGCGCTCCACCTCAACCACGCGCTCACGCGCGAGCAGCTCGAGGAGCTGGTCGGCGACCTCGTGCGCTCGACGCTGGACCCGTGCCGCAACGCCCTCGAGGCCGCCGCGCTGAAACCCGAGCAGGTGCAGCAGATCATCCTGACCGGCGGGCAGACGCGGATGCCGCTCGTCGCCCGCGCGGTCGCCGAGTTCTTCGGCCGGACCCCTTCCCGCGAGATCAACCCCGACGAGGTCGTCGCCGTGGGCGCGGCGATCCAGGGCGGGATCGTGCTCGGCGAGATCAAGGACCTGGTGCTGCTCGACGTCACGCCGCTCTCGCTCGGCATCGAGACGCGCGGCGGGCTGTTCACCAAGCTGATCGAGCGCAACTCCACGATCCCGACGCGCAAGTCGCAGATCTTCACCACCGTGACCGACAACCAGCACTCGGTCGAGATCAACGTGCTCCAGGGCGAGCGCGAGCTCTCGCTCGAGAACAAGGCGCTCGGGCGGTTCGAGCTGGTGGGCATCCCGCCCGCGCCGCGCGGTGTGCCGCAGATCGAGGTGACATTCGCGATCGACTCGAACGGCATCGTGCAGGTCACCGCGCGCGACCTCGCCACCGGCCGCGAGCAGTCGATCCAGGTCAACCCCGCCGGCGGCTTGAGCAAGGAGGAGATCGACCGCATGATCTCCGAGGCCGACCGGATGCGCAAGGACGACGTGCGGCGGCGCGAGCTCCGGCTCTTGCGCAACCGTTTGGAAGGGCTCCTGTACACCAACGAGCGCGTGTTCAAGGAGTTTGGCTCTCTCCTCGAGGCTCCGATCGCCGAGAAGGTAAAGGGCGCACTCGAGCACGGCCGGCGTATGCTGGACGCAGAGGAAACCGATGTCCTCACCGAGGCGATCGAGGCGGTGCAAGGCGCCGCCCGCCACCTCACCGAGGTTATGCTGATCGATCCCTCGCGCTTCCTCTCCGGTCTCGGCGGCGCCCCCAGCGACGGAGGCGGCAAATCGTGAGCCCGCGCGACTACTACGAGGTGCTCGGTGTCGCTCGCGGCGCGTCACGCGAGGAGATCAAGTCGGCGTACCGCAAGCTTGCGGTGAAGTACCACCCCGACCGCAACCCCGGGGACGCACAGGCCGAGGAGATGTTCAAGGAGGCGTCGGAGGCGTACGCGATCCTCTCCGACGCCGAGAAGCGGGCGCGCTACGACCGCTTCGGAACGGCCGGCCTCGGCGAGCAGCCGTTCACCGGCTTCGACTCTTCGGTCTTCGGCGACTTCGCCGACATCCTCGGCAACCTCTTCGGGTTCGAGGGCTTCTTCGGCGGCGGCCGGCGCCGGACCGGGCCCGACCGCGGCTCCGACCTGCGCACCGCGATCACGATTTCGTTCGCCGAGATGGCGGCCGGCGTGGAGCGCGTGCTCACGGTCCCGCGGGAGGAGAGCTGCAGCGCCTGCGGGGGGAACGGCTTGGCCCCCGGCGCCAAGGCGGAGACCTGCCGCAGCTGCGGCGGGCGCGGCCAGGTCCGCGTCAGCCAGGGGTTCTTCACCATGGTGCGCCCGTGCCCGAACTGCGGCGGCGCCGGGAAGGTGATCTCCAACCCGTGCCCGGAGTGCCGTGGCGCCGGCCGCGTCGAGCGCCGGCGGCAGCTCAAGGTCACGGTCCCGGCCGGGATCGAGGACGGCACGCGGCTGCGCCTGGTCGGCGAGGGCGAGGCCGGGCTGCGCGGCGGACCGGCCGGCGACCTCTACGTCGTCGTGCGGGTCGAACCCCACGAGCTGTTCGTCCGCGACGGCGCGAACCTCCACCTTGAGCAGGAGATCTCCGCCTTTCGGGCGGCGCTGGGCGCGGAGCTCGAGGTGCCGACGCTCGACGGGACCGCGAAGCTCAAGGTGCCCGCCGGGGCGCAGCCGGGCGACACCGTGGTCCTGCGCGGCAAGGGGTTGCGGCGGTTGCAGCACTCCGGTCGGGGCGACCTCGTGGTGCACTTGCAGGTGACCGTGCCGCGCAAACTCACGGCCAAACAGCGCGAGCTGGTCGAGGCGGTGGTCGCCGAAGAGGGCGACCGGCCGGGGGTCTTTCGCCGCGTTCGTGACCTGATCGAAGGCAGCGGTTGAGCGGGGGATACCACACCGTCACCTGCCGCCTCCCGGCCGCGGCCGAGGACGAGCTCGCCGGCGCGCTCGAGCGCTGGGCGGTGCTCGGGTGTCAGGTCGAGAACGCGGGTGCCGAGATCGAGGTGACCGTGTTCGTGGCCGCGGCCGAGGCGGGCGCGCTGGGGGCCATAAGCGAGGGGCTCGCGGCGCTGGGCGCGGGCGAGGTCGGCACCGGCCGCTTCGCCGAGCAGGACTGGCTCGCCGAGTACCGCAGGCACGCGGTCCCGCGCGCGATCGGGGCCGCCTTCTGGGTCGATCCCCACCCCGGGTCGCCGACGCCGCCGCCGCCGGGCCGACTCCACCTGCTCGTCGAGCCGCGGCAGGCGTTCGGCAGCGGGTCGCACGAGTCCACCCAGCTCGTCCTCCTCATGATGGAGGAGCTGCCGCTCGCCGGACGCCGTGTCCTCGACGTCGGCACCGGCTCCGGGATCCTCGCGCTGGCCGCGCGCGCCCTGGGGGCCGCGGCGGTCGTGGGGTTCGACCTCGACGTCGAGGCGGTCTGCATCGCGCGCCAGACCGTGGCGGTGCAGCCGCAG
>DAIDOU010000092.1 GCA_027458945.1 Acidobacteriota bacterium | reverse complement strand
GCGTCGCCGAACGCCCACACCAGGTCGCCGACGCGCTGGTAACCGAACATCGAGTAGAAGATGTAGAACGGCACCGTGCTGACGCCGTGGGTGGCGTACGCGGTCCCGGCCGCGGTGAACGAGGCCATCGCGCCGGCCTCGGTGATCCCCTCCTCGAGGATCTGGCCGTCGGTCGCCTCGCGGTAGCGCAGGATCATGTTGTGGTCCACCGGCTCGTAGAGCTGGCCCTTCGCCGCGTAGATCCCGTGCTCCTTGAACAGCGACTCCATGCCGAACGTGCGCGCCTCGTCGGGGATGATCGGCACGATGCGCGGACCGAGGCCGGGGGCGCGCAGCAACGCGCGCAGCAACTGGACGAACGCCATCGTGGTCGAGACCTCGCGCTTCGGCGGCGTGCCTGCCAGGAACTCGCTCCAGACCGCGGCCGCCGGCAGTTCCGGCGCGGCGACCTGAACCACGCGCCGCGGCAGCGTGCCGGCGAGCGCGCGCCGGCGCTCGCGCACGTACTCGACTTCCGGGCTGTCCGGTCCGGGGTGGTAGTACGGCGGGTCGTCGGCCAGCGCGGCGTCGGCGATCGGGAGGTGGAGCACGTCGCGGAACGCGCGCAGCTGCGCGGCGTCGAGCTTCTTCTGCTGATGTGTGGTGTAGCGCCCCTCGAAGTCCTTGCCGAGCGCCCACCCCTTGACCGTCTTGACGAGGAGCGCGGTCGGCCGTCCGTTCGGTTCCACCGCGGCGCTGTAGGCGGCAAACAGCTTGCGGCCGTCGTGGCCGCCGAACTTGAGGTTCCATATCTCGACGTCGGAGAGGTGCGCGACCAGCTTGGCCAGGCGCGGGTCGGCGCCGAAGAACTGCTGGCGCATGAACGCGCCGCCCTCGACGTGGTAACGCTGCCACCAGCCGTCCACGACCGTGTTGAGCCGCTCGACCAGCACCCCCGACTCGTCGGCGGCCAACAGCGGGTCCCACTCGCGGCCGAGGATCACCTTGATCACGTTCCAGCCGGAGCCGCGGAACACCGCCTCGAGCTCCTGCACGATCTTGCCGTTGCCGCGCACCGGCCCGTCCAGCCGCTGCAGGTTGCAGTTGACGACGAAGATCAGGTTGTCGAGCCCCTCGTCGGCGGCGACGTGGAGCGCTCCGAGCGCCTCGGGCTCGTCGGTCTCGCCGTCGCCGAGGAACGCCCACACGCGCGAGCCGCTGGTGTCCTTGAGGCCGCGGTGGTGCAGGTAGCGGTTGAAGCGCGCCTGGTAGATCGCGTTGAGCGGGCCGAGGCCCATCGAGACGGTGGGGAACTCCCAGAACCCCGGCATCGCGCGCGGGTGCGGGTACGACGGCAGGCCGCCCGCGGTCTCGCGGCGGTAGGCGTCGAGCTGTGCCTCGGTGAGCCGCCCCTCGAGGAACGCGCGCGCGTACATCCCGGGGGCGGCGTGCCCCTGGTAGAAGATCTGATCGCCGCCGCCGCCGTCGCGGCCGCGGAAGAAGTGGTTGAACCCGACCTCGTACAGCGAGGCCGCGGAGGCGTACGTCGAGAGGTGGCCGCCGATCCCGGGGTGGGCGTGGTTGGCGCGGGTGACCATCGCCATCGCGTTCCAGCGCACGATGCGGCGGATGCGTTTCTCCATCTCCTCGTCGCCGGGGAACGGCGGCTCCTGCTCGGGCGAGATCGTGTTGATGTACGGCGTCTGCACCACCTCGATGCCGAGGTGTTGCATGCGCGCCCGCTTGAGGATCTTGCGCAGGAGGAAGCGGGCCCGCTCCGGCCCCGCGGTCGCGAGGACCCGATCGAGCGACTCGATCCACTCGGCCGTCTCCTGCGGGTCGGCGTCGTACAGCTGCTGTTTGAAGCGCGTCTCGTCCATGTCGTCGTCCTCGCTGGCGTGGCGAAAGGGTGTGCGGTGCCCGGCGCCTCCTGGCGGTCGTCGTCCCCGACCAGGGTACCCGAACCGGGCCGGAGAAGTAGCGGCCGCCGTTCCGCCCTAGCGGTCAACGCGCCGGGGGGCGCCGCTGTTCCGGCGCGGTATCCTTAGGGCCGATGACGAGGCGGCGGTCGGCGGGGGGTGGGCGTGGCGGCGCTTGAGTCCGGCACTCGGCTGGGCGGCTACACCGTGGTGGGGTTGCTCGGCAGCGGCGCGATGGGGGAGGTGTACCGGGCGCGCGACGAGCGCCTCGGCCGCGACGTCGCGATCAAGGTGATCGCCCGCGCGCTCGCGTCGAACGACAAGGAGCTCGCGCGCTTCGCCCGCGAGGCCCGGTCGCTGGCCGCTCTGTCGCACCCCAACATTCTGGGCATCTTCGACTTCGGCGAGCAGGACGGGGTCAACTTCGCGGTCATGGAGCTGCTCGAGGGGACGAGCCTGCGCGAGCGGTTGCGCGGCGGGCCACTCCCCTGGCGCACCGCCGTGGCGATCGCTTCCGCGTCGGCGATGGGGGCGGCCGCGGCGCACGTGCGCGGGATCGTGCACCGCGACCTGAAGCCGGAAAACATCTTCCTTCTCGCCGACGGGGGCGTGAAGGTGCTCGACTTCGGCCTGGCGCGCCGCGACGAGGCGCCGGACACACCGACGCCGGAGGAGGAGACGCTGATCGGCACCGTGGTCTACATGGCCCCGGAGCAGATCCTGCGCCGGCCGGCCGACGCCCGCACCGACATCTTCGCGCTCGGCGTCGTCCTGTTCGAGATGCTGGCCGGCAACGGCCCGTTCGCCCGCTCGACGGTGGGGGAGACGATCGGCGCGATCCTCACCGAGGATCCGCCGGCGTTGGTCCCGCGCGGAGGCGCGGCGCCGCCGGCGCTCGAGCGGATCGTGCGCCGCTGTCTCGCCAAGGACCCCGAGCTGCGGTTCCAGTCGGCGTACGACCTCGTGTTCGCCCTCGGCGAGGTCGCCGCACCGCACCCGGCGGCGCGCCCGGCGCGCTCGCAGTGGGCGGTGCGCGCGGCGATCCTCCTCGCGGGGGCGCTCGTCGGGGCCGCGGTCACGGCGCTGCTCCTCCTGTGGCGCTGACCGGGCGGCGCCAGGGCCGCGCGGGCGATCTGGACAGAGACGCGCTATCATGAGCGCCGCACCGTGCGCCGGGCCGCGCCCGTCGGGCGCGCCCGGGGCACGGCGGGAGACGCCGGCAACCGTGACACCCCACCCGTACTCCGCCCGCTGCGCCGCCGCGCTCGACGAGGCGCTCGCCGCCGTCCCGTTCTACCGGGGGTGGCGGGAGCGCGACCCGGGGCCGGCGCGGCCGGTGGCGGAGCGACTCGCCGCGCTGCCGGTGCTGTCGCGCCGGGAGCTGCGGGCGCACGTGCCCGACGGCTTCATCACCGGCGGCCGCCGCGCGCGCGACGGCTTCGCCTCCGGCGCGATCGAGATCGTCTCCACGAGCGGCACGACGTCGGAGCGCGCCGCGGTCGTATGGCACCAGCCGTGGTGGGACGATTCGCTGCGCGCGGCCGCGCGGCTCAACCCGGCGCTCGAGGCGGTGTACGGCGGTACCTACCGTGAGGCGGTGCTCACGTCGCCGATGTGCACCGGCAACCTCTGCCACGTCGGCGAGCTGCCGGCGGCGGAGCGCACCGTCGGGAACATCCTGTTCCTCAACCAGGAGCTCGACCCGGCGCGTTGGGGCGATGCCGGCGCCCGGCGGATGGCGGCGGAGCTGGCGGAGTTCCGCCCCGACGTGCTCGAGGCGGACCCGGCGTACCTCGCGGCGCTGGTGCGGGCGTGCCGGCACGCGGGGGTGCCGCTGCACCGGCCGCGGTGCATCGCCCTGACGTACGAGTTCCCTTCGCGGTTGCACCTGCGCGAGATCCGCCGCGCGTTCCCGGGGGTGCCGGCGGTCAGCTCGTACGGCTCGACCGAGACCGGGCACGTGTTCATCGAGTGCGAGGCCGGGCGGCTGCACCAGAACACCGCGACCTGCCACGTCGACATCCAGCCGCTGCGGGCCGGGCGCGGCGACCCGCGCGTCGGCCGCGTCCTGGTGACGACGCTCGGCAACCCGTGGTTCGCGCTGGTGCGGTTCGACGTCGGCGACCT
>DAIDOU010000091.1 GCA_027458945.1 Acidobacteriota bacterium | reverse complement strand
CCGCAGGCGAGGGTGCTTGAACTCGGGGTGCTTGGCGAGCCACGCCACGACGGTCATGATCTCGGCGATGCCGGCCTTGTCGTCGGCGCCGAGCAGCGTCGTCCCGGCGGAGGTGATCAGCGTGTGTCCAACGCAACGCGCCAGGTTGGGGTTGTCCGCGGCCGTGATCACCTGGCGCGGATCGCCGGGAAGCACGATGTCCCGCCCGTCGTAGCGCTCGATGACCTGCGGCACGACGTTCGCGCCGACGGTGCCGGCGTACGTGTCCATGTGGGCGATCAGGCCGATCGTGGGGGCGTCCGCCGCGCCCGAGGCGGGGACGGTGGCGAACACGTAACCCCACTCGTCCATCGCGGCGTCGGCGCACCCGAGCGCGCGCAGCTCCTCGGCGAGGATCGCGGCGAGGTCCTTCTGCTTCGCCGTGGACGGGCTGCTCTGCGAGTCCTCGGCCGATTGTGTGTCGACGCGGACGTAGCGCAGGAACCGCTCGAGCAGCTCCTTCCGGTCGGTGGCGTCGAGGGCGATCGTCGGCATGGCATCCTCCAGCGCGGGCGGGACCGCGCCAGCGCAGTCTACCCGCTCCCGCTCGCGAACGGGAGCGGCCGGGCCGATCGCCCGTGCGGCCGCGACGACTGGCCGCCGCGCGGCGCTTGACCTCATCCGCGAAATCACGCTACGATCATGTGAATTTGGGCACGAGGGGGGAAGTCATGATCGCCCAATACATCCCGGTTGTTCTTGCATTCGCGTTCGCGGCCGCGGTCGCGGTGGGGATGGTCGCCCTGACGGCGTTCCTCGGGCGCGGCCGTCTGACTCGCTCGCGCACGCGCGACACCTTCGAGAGCGGCATGCCCCTGATCGACCTGTCGCGCAAGCGCGTGTCGGTCAAGTTCTTCGTCGTGGCCATGGTGTTCATCGTGTTTGACGTCGAGGTCGCGTTCCTCTTCCCCTGGGCGGTGTCGGCCCGCGCGCTGCTGGCCGAGGGCAACCGCACCGTGATGCTCGACGGGCTCGTCTTTCTCGTCTTTCTCGCGATCGGCTACGTCTACCTCTGGCGCGAAGGCGCCTTCGACTGGTCGCGGCGCGGGAGCCAGTCGTGAGCACGCGACCGATCGAGGCCGCGCCGCCCCGGACCGTCCAGACCGTCACCTTCGATGCCACGATGGACGCGCGCATCGCCGAGCTCCGCCAGCGCTACCCCACCTCGCGGGCGGCGCTCCTCCCCGTGCTCTGGCTCTGCCAGGAGAGGTACGGCTGGATCTCGCCCGGGGTGATCCGCGCGGTGGCGGAGCGGCTCGGCGAGAGCCCGGCGTTCGTCGAGGGCGTGGTGACGTTCTACACGATGTATCAGACGGCGCCGCCGGCGCGCTACGTCCTGCAGGTCTGCACCACGCTCTCGTGCGCGTGGACCGGCGCGCGCGAGCTCGTGGCTCACCTCAAGGAGCGGCTCGGAATCGGCTTCGGCGAGACGACGCCGGACGGGACGTTCCAGCTCGTCGGCGTGCAGTGCCTAGGCGCGTGCGGCCGGGCGCCGGTGATCCAGATCAACGACGACTACTACGAGGATCTCGACGTCGCCAGGCTCGACGCGATCCTCGACGAGCTCTCGGGGAGGCGCTGAATGGAACCGGTCCTGCTGCGCGCCCGCGGCGCCGCCGACTCGCGGGCGATCACCACCTACCTCAAGGCGGGAGGCTACGAAGGCTGGAAGAAGGCGCTCGCGATGGGACCCGACGCCGTGACCAAGGAGGTCTCGGACTCCGAGCTACGCGGGCGCGGGGGCGCCGGCTTCCCCACCGGGCGCAAGTGGAGCTTCGTGCCCAAGGACCACCCCGGACCGCGCTACCTGGTGTGCAACGCCGACGAGTCCGAGCCCGGCACGTTCAAGGACCGCGAGATCATCGAGTACGATCCCCACCAGGTCATCGAGGGCATCGCGATCGCTTCTTTTGCGATCAAGGCGAACACGGCGTACATCTACATCCGCGGCGAGTTCGTGCGCTGGGCGCGGATCCTCGAGGAAACGATCACCGAGGCGAGGCAGCACGGCTTCCTGGGAAAGAACGTCCTCGGGAGCGGGTTCGACCTCGATGTCTGGGTGCATCGCGGCGCCGGCGCGTACATCTGCGGCGAGGAGACGGCGCTGCTCGAGTCGATCGAAGGCAAGCGCGGCTTCCCGCGCCTGAAGCCGCCGTTCCCCGCGGTCGTCGGCCTGTTCGGCAAGCCCACCGTGATCAACAACGTCGAGACGCTGGCGTGCGTGCCGCACATCATCACGCGCGGGGCGGCCTGGTTCGCCGGTATCGGCCGCGCCAAGAACACCGGCCCGAAGCTGTTCGGCGTCTCCGGCCACGTCAACCGGCCCGGCGTGTACGAGCTGCCGCTCGGCGTGACGTTCCGCGAGATCATCGAGGAACACGCCGGCGGCGTGCGCGGCGGGCGCAAGCTTAAGGCGTTCTTCCCCGGCGGATCGTCCGCCCCGGTGCTCACCGCCGCCGAGGTCGACGTCAAGGCCGATTTCGACGCCTGTGCCGAGGCCAAGACCATGCTCGGCTCGGGCGGGATCATCGTCTTCGATGACAGCGTGGACATGGTCGAGGTCGCCGACAACGTCGCCCACTTCTACGCCCACGAGTCGTGCGGGCAGTGCACGCCGTGCCGCGAGGGTTCGGACTGGTGCATGGACATCCTCGACCGGCTGATGGCCGGCCACGGGCTGCCGGCGGACCCGGACACGCTGCTGCGCATCTGCCGCTTCGCCTCCGGCGGCATGACGATCTGCCCGCTCGGCGATGCCTTCGCCCTGCCGATCACGAGCCTGGTGACGAAGTTCAGGGACGAGTTCGAGCGCCACATCGCGGCCGCCACGCCCCTCCCGCCCAGAAAGCTGCCGGTGCTGCCGTGGGCCGGACCGAAGGCCGGCTTCGGGATCTAGGGGGGGACATGCCGAAACTCACGATCGACGGGCACGAGGTCGAGGTCGCCGCGGGGACCAACCTGATCGAGGCCGCGCGCGCGGCGGGCGTCGCCATCCCGTACTTCTGCTACCACCCCTACCTCGCGGTCGTCGGCCAGTGCCGGATCTGCATGGTCGAGGTCGCCGGCCAGCCTCGCCTCGCCCTCGGCTGCGCGACCCCGGCGGCCGACGGCATGGTCGTCAAGGTCGAGGACTCCGAGCGGGCGCGCGAGGCGCGCGAGGCGGTGATGGAGTTCCTCCTCGCCAACCACCCGCTCGACTGCCCGGTGTGCGACCAGGCCGGCGAGTGCCTGCTGCAGGACCACTCGATGAGCGAGCAGGGCTCGAAGTTCACGACGCACATGGCCGAGACGCGGCGTACCTTCCCCGGCTACGAGCGCCGCCTGATCGGGCCGCACGTGGTACAGAACCAGAACCGCTGCATCCACTGCTCCCGCTGCATCCGCTTCACCCGCGAGATCTCGGAGACGGCGGCGCTGACCTACAAGTCGCGCGGCAATTCGACGTTCATCGACACATTCGACGGCTCGTCGTTCGACGATCCGATGTCGGGGTGCGCGACCGACGTCTGCCCGGTGGGGGCGTTGACGCTGCGCGAGACGCGCTTCCGCAAGCGCGCCTGGAAGTTGCGCTCGACGCCCTCGGTCTGCCCCGGTTGCTCGATCGGCTGCAACATCTTCATCGACCACCACGAGCGCGTCGTCTACCGCTTCACGCCGCGCGAGAACCCCGCGATCAACGCCACCTGGCTGTGCGACCACGGCCGCTTCCTCGCCGAGTCACTCAACGAGCAGGCGTACCTCACGCCGCAGCACCAGGGCCCCGGGCATCCGGTGCCCGCCGCGTGGGGCGAGGCGCTGGCCGCCGTCGGCGCCCTGCTGCGGGGCGCGGCCTCGCTCCGGGTCGTCGCCTCGGCCAACATGTCGAACGAGGAGCTCTTCCTCGCGCGCGAGCTGTTCGGGCGGCAACTCAAGGGCGAGATCGCCGTCCCGGTGGCCGCCGGCGAGCCGCGTCGGATGAAGAACGGCCGGGGCGAGTGGCTGCTCGCGAAGGACGCGCACCCCAACGCCGCGGGGGCCCGCCGTCTCGGCCTCGACACCGTGGACGGCGAGGGCCTGTCGCGCTTCCTTTACGGCGGCGCCGGCCTGACGCTGATCCTCGACCCGGAGGCGCACCCGTTCCTCGCGAGCCCGGAGGCGCTGCGGCTGCTGCGTGTCGGCACGACCGTCGTCTGGGCGCGGCGCTCGCACCCGGTCGCGGACGGCGCCACCTGGCTGCTGCCCACGCCTTCGATCGCCAGCAACGAGGGGACGTTCACCTCCTCCACCGGCGCCGTGCAGCGCTTCGCCGAGGCGTTCGCGGCGCCCGGCACGGTGCACCGCACCGCCACCGGCGGGATGTCGCCCGACTGCCCCACGATCGCCTCGCCGTGGGGCGCCCCGGGCGAAGCGCGGCCGCTCTGGCTGGTGCTCTCGGCCCTGGCCCGCGAGCTGGGGACCAAGACGCTCGACCTCGCCTCGCCCGCCGAGGTGTTCACGCTCATGGCCCGCTCCGAGAAGGGGTTCGCCGGCCTGGTCTGGGAGGCGTTGGGCGGGCTCGCGCCGCAACAGTCGTTCCGGGAGCGCCAGCATGTGGGCTGAGATCATCGTCAGCGCCGCGAAGGTCCTCGTCATCGCCGGCACCGTACTCACCCTGGTCGCCGTCATGGAGTGGGTGGAACGCCGAGGCGCGGCGTTCATCCAGGACCGGCTCGGACCCAACCGGGTGGGGCCGCTCGGCCTCTTCCAGCCGCTCGTCGACGCGGTCAAGCTCCTGTTCAAGGAGGACCTGACGCCGGCGAACGTGAGCCGCGGGCTGTACCTGCTCGCGCCGATGATCTCGGTGACCGTCGCCTTGATGACGTTCATCGTGATCCCGTTCGGCGCCGGCGGCGACATCACGATCTTCGGCGCGCGGCTCGGCGGGCTCATCGTCGCCCCCGACCTCGGCGTCGGGGTGCTCTGGCTGCTGGCGGTCGGCTCGCTCGGGGTGTACGGCATCGTGCTCGCGGGTTGGTCCTCCAACAACAAGTACTCGCTGCTCGGCGGGCTGCGGTCCTCGGCGCAGCTCATCTCGTACGAGCTGTCGATGACCCTGGCGGTCCTCGGCGTCCTCATGGCCAGCGGGTCGCTCAACCTCGAGCAGGTCGTCGCGCGCCAGGGCGGCCAGTTCTGGCTCGGCGCCATCCCGCAGTGGAACGTCGTGCCGCAGATGATCGGCTGCGTGGTCTTCGTCGTCGCGGTGTTCGCCGAGACGAACCGCCTCCCGTTCGACCTCGCGGAGGCGGAGACCGAGCTCGTCGCCGGCTACCACGTCGAGTACTCGTCGATGAAGTTCGCCGCCTTCCTGATGAGCGAGTACATGAACATGGTCACCGCTTCGGCGCTGATCGTGACGCTGTTCTTCGGCGGCTGGACGTTCCCGGGGATGGGCCGCTTCTCGGGGTGGCCGCTGCTCGTGCTCTCGCTGCTGTCGTTCGGGATCAAGCTCGCCTTCTTCCTCTGGCTGTTCGTGTGGGTGCGCTGGTCGCTGCCGCGCTTCCGCTACGACCAGCTCATGCGACTCGGCTGGAAGGGGCTGCTGCCGCTCGCGACGCTCAACCTGGTCTGGGTCGGCGTGGCGATGACGATGGGGTGGATCCGATGAAGCCAGGGCACAGCGCGCAGGGCAGCGGGCACCGGGACGGTGCTGGCGGCCGATCGGCGGGGGGGGTCTGATGGGGACGGCAGTGTTCTACCTCGTGGCTGCGGTCGGCGTCGTCTCGGCGATCGCAGCGATGGCGCACAGGAACCCGGTGGTCAACGTGCTCTCCCTGGTGGTGACGCTGTTCAGCATCGCAGTGAGCTACGCCCTGCTCGGGGCGGAGTTCTTGGCAGCCGCACAGATCCTCGTGTACGCCGGGGCGATCCTCGTCCTCTTCCTCTTCGTGGTCATGCTGCTCGGCGCGCCGGCGGAACCGGACGCCGGCGAGTCCCGGCCGTTCCAGCGCACGGCCGGCCTCGCCCTCGCCGCCCTGGCCGCCGCCGGCGGCGCCGCGGTCGTGGCCGCGATCCACGCAGCCGCCCCCGCCGGCGCCCTGCGCGGGACCGCGCAGGCGCTCGGCGTGATGCTCACGGGAGAGTACCTGTTCGCCTTCGAGTTCATCTCGGTCCTCCTCCTCGCCGCCCTGGTCGGGGCACTCGTGCTGGTGAAAAGGAAGCACTGATATGACCATACCGACCTCGAACTTCGTGATCCTCGCGGCCATTCTGTTTGCGATCGGCGCGGCCGGAGTGCTGCTGCGACGGAGCGGGATCTCGATCCTGCTCGGGATCGAGCTGATGCTCAACGCGGCCAACCTGGCGCTGGTGGCGTTCGGCCGACAGCACGGCCAGCTCGACGCGCAGGTGTTCGTGTTCTTCGTCATGGCGGTGGCCGCGGCCGAGGTCGCGGTCGGCCTCGCCCTACTCGTCGCGATCTTCCGCAAGCAGCAGTCGATCGACGTGGACCGTCTCAACGTGATGCGCTGGTAGGAGGGGCGATGCTCGAACTGCTCTGGCTCGTCCCCGCGCTGCCGCTCGCCGGCGCCATCGTGCTCCTCTCCGGGGCGCTCCGCTTCGGCAAGCGTGCCACCACACTCGTCGGCGTCGGCTCGATCGGCCTCACCCTCGCCGTCGTGGTCACGGTCCTGGCGCAGTACGCCGGCCGGCACGGCGAGATCGTCGTGAACCAGGTTTTCCGCTGGATCTCGGCCGGCGCCATCAACGTCGATTTCGCGCTCCGTCTCGACCCGCTCTCCGCGGTCATGCTCTCGTTCGTGACGTTGGTCGGCTTCATCATCCACGTCTACTCGACCGGCTACATGCACTCCGAGGGCGACCGCGCCTACGCCCGCTTCTTCGCCTACTTGAACCTGTTCATGTTCGCGATGCTCACCCTGGTGCTCGGCGCCAACCTGGTGGTGCTGTTCATCGGCTGGGAGGGCGTCGGCCTGTGCAGCTACCTCCTCATCGGCTTCTACTTCGACAAGGAGTACTGCGCCAACGCGGGGATCAAGGCGTTCGTGGTCAACCGCATCGGCGACTTCGGTTTCCTCCTCGCGATCTTCTGGGCGCTGCGGGTGTTCGGCACCGTCGACTTCACCGGCATGGCGGACGCGCTTGCCGCCGACCCGACCCGTTACGCCGCGGCCGTCACCCCGATCGCGCTGCTGCTGTTCGTCGGCGCGGTCGGCAAGTCGGCGCAGCTCCCGCTCTACGTCTGGCTCCCCGACGCGATGGCCGGCCCGACCCCGGTCTCGGCGCTCATCCACGCCGCGACGATGGTCACCGCCGGCGTCTACATGGTGGCCCGCACCAACTTCTTCTTCCGCCTCTCCCCGGTCGCGATGCTGGTGGTGGCGCTGGTCGGCGGCCTCACCGCCGTGTTCGCCGCCACGATCGGCCTCGCCCAGAACGACATCAAGAAGGTCCTCGCGTACTCCACGGTGAGCCAGCTCGGCTACATGTTCCTGGCGGCCGGGGCGGGGGCGTTCGCGGGCGGGATGTTCCACGTGTTCACGCACGCGTTCTTCAAGGCGTGCCTGTTCCTCGGCGCCGGCTCCGTGATCCACGCCTGCTCCGGCGAGCAGGACATGCGCAAGATGGGCGGCCTCAAGGCGCACATGCCGACCACCTACTGGACGTTCGTGGTGGCGACGCTGGCGCTCGCGGGGATTCCGCCGTTCGCCGGCTTTTTCTCCAAGGACGAGATCCTCGGCAAGGTGTTCGCCGCGGCGTCCGGCAACCTCAACGGCTTCGGCGCGGTGTACGCGGTGCTCTGGGTGCTCGGCCTGGCCGGCGCGTTCATGACCGCGTTCTACATGTTCCGTGCCGTGCACATGACGTTCCACGGCGAGTTCCGCGGCAGCCACGAGCAGGCGCACCACCTGCACGAATCGCCGCGGAGCATGACGGTGCCGCTGCAGGTCCTGGCGGTGGGCTCGGTCGCGGCCGGCTTCCTCGGGATGGGGATGTTCGGGCCGCGGGTGAACTGGTTCGAGCGGCTGCTGCACCCGGTCGCCGCGACGGTGGAGGTCGAGGGGCACCACGTCGGCGCCGGCCTAGAGTGGTCGCTGATCGCCCTCTCGGTGGCCGTGGCGCTGTCCGGCATCTGGTTCGCGACGAGGTGGTACTTCGGGCCGCAGGCGTTCACGCGGCCGCGGCGCTTCGCCGAGCGCTTCCCCGGGCTGTATGCGACGGTGGCCAACAAGTACTACGTGGACGAGGCGTACAACGCCACCGCGGTGGCGGGCACGATGAAGCTGGCGCAGGCGTCGTGGGAGTTCGACGCGCGCGTGATCGACGGGACCGTGAACGGGGCGCGCCACCTCACCGTGGGGACGTCGTTCTTCTCCGGCCTGTTCGACCTCAACGTGGTGGACGGGCTGGTCAACCTCGTGGCCGCCGCGTACGGCTGTGCCAGCCGCGCCCTCCGGCGCGTGCAGTGGGGCGTCGTGCAGGGGTACGCGCTGGTCATGACGGTGGGTTTCGTGCTGATGGTCGCGGCGGCGCTCTGGCTCGGCCGCTGAGGGGGATGCGATGGGTTTTGCCACCAACCTGCTGAACATCATCTGTTACGTGCCGCTGCTCGGGGCGCTGGTGATCGTCTTCCTGGTGCGCAAGGAGCAGACCGCGGCGATCAAGACCGTGGCCACGGTGGTGGCGGGGCTCGACTTCGTGCTCTCGCTGCCGCTGTGGTTCGTGTACGACCCGGCGGGGCCGGCGTTCCAGTTCTCCTACGTGCACGACTGGATCCCGGCCGTCGGCGCCACCTACCACGTCGGCGTCGACGGGATCTCGGTGCTGCTGATCCTGCTCACGACGCTGCTCGGGTTCATCGCGGTGTACTCCTCGTTCACGGCGATCAACCACCGGCAGAAGGAGTACTACGTCTTCCTCCTGCTCCTGCAGACCGGCATGCTCGGCGTCTTCATCTCCCTCGACTTCGTGCTCTTCTACGTGTTCTGGGAGGCGATGCTGGTCCCGATGTACTTCCTGATCGGGATCTGGGGCGGCCCGCGCAAGCTCTACGCGGCGATCAAGTTCTTCCTCTACACCCTGTTCGGCTCGGTGTTGATGCTGGTCGGCATCCTGACGCTCTACTTCTACAACTCCTCCGGCCTGCAGGCGATCGGCCTCCCCGGGCTCGGCCATGCGCCGACGTTCGACGTCACCGAGCTGTTCAAGATCGCGACCCAGATCCCGCCGCACGTGCAGTTCTGGGTCTTCCTCGCGTTCTTCGTCGGCTTCGCGATCAAGGTGCCGATGTTCCCGTTCCACACCTGGCTGCCGGACGCGCACGTCGAGGCGCCGACCGCGGGCTCCGTGATCCTGGCCGGCGTCCTGCTGAAGATGGGGACGTACGGCTTCATCCGCTTCTCGCTGCCGCTGCTCCCCGACGCGACGCGCAAGGCGGTGCCGTGGGTCGTGGCGCTGGCGATCATCGGCATCGTCTACGGCGCGCTGGTGGCGATGGCGCAGAAGGACATGAAGAAGCTGGTCGCCTACTCGTCGGTGTCGCACCTCGGCTTCGTCATGCTGGGGATGTTCGCGCTCAACCCGCAGGGACTCACCGGATCGGTGCTGCAGATGATCAACCACGGCCTCTCCACCGGCGGCCTCTTCCTCCTCGTCGGGATCGTCTACGAGCGGCGCCACACGCGCATGATCTCGGAGTACGGCGGCCTCGCGAAGGTGATGCCTGTGTACGCGATGCTGTTCATGGTCATCACCATGGCCTCGATCGGCCTGCCGACGCTCAACGGCTTCATCGGCGAGTTCACCATCCTCGTCGGCGCGTTCAATCGCTCGACGACGTGGGCCGTGATCGCCGCCACCTCGCTCGTGCTCGGCGCCGGGTACATGCTCTGGCTGTACCAGCGCGTCTTCTTCGGCGAGATCACGCACGACGAGAACAAGACGCTCAAGGACGTGAACCTGCGCGAGCAGTGGACGCTGATCCCGCTCATCGTCCTCTGCTTCTGGATCGGGATCTACCCGAAGCCGTTCTTCCGCATCCTGGAGCCGTCGATCCGGCGCGTGGTCGAGGTCGTGGACCCCGGCTACATGAACCACCCGGAGCTTCACCTCCCGGCGGCCGCGCCCGCGGCGCACGCGCAGGAGGAGTGAGCCCATGCGCCCGGACCTCATCGCCCTGCTTCCGGAGCTGGTGCTGGCGGCGCTGGCCATGGGGGTCCTGCTGGCCGGCCTCGCGTCGGGCCGGGCCCGGCACGGGTTGCTCGCCGGCGGGGCGCTCGTCTCGCTCGCGGTGACCGCGCTGGCGCTCTGGTACGCGGCCGCCGCCACCGACCCCGCCGCGCGCCTCTTCTCCGGCATGTTCGCCCTCGACCGGTTCGCGGTCTACTTCAAGGCGCTCTTCCTGCTCTCGTCGGCGCTCGTGATCCTGCTCTCGGTCGACTACCTCAAGCGCAACGACTACCGGCCGGGCGAGTACCTCGCCCTGGTCATGTTCGCGACCGTCGGCATGATGACGATGGCCTCGGGGGTCAACCTGGCGGCGATCTACGTCGGCCTCGAGCTGATGGCGCTGTCCACCTACATCCTCGCCGGCTACTTCCGCCGCGAGGTCAAATCGCACGAGGCGGCGACGAAGTACTTCGTCCTCGGAGCGTTCTCCTCGGGGGTTCTCCTCTACGGCCTGTCGCTGATCTACGGCACGACGGGAACGCTCGACCTCGGCGCGCTGACGCGCGTTCTCGCCGCCGGCAAGCCAGCGACCGCAACCATGGTCGGGATGGCGCTGCTCGCCTGCGGCTTCCTGTTCAAGGTGGCGGCGGTGCCGTTCCACGTCTGGACGCCGGACGTCTACGAGGGGGCCCCGACGCCGATCACGGCGTTCATGTCGGTGGGCCCGAAGGCGGCCGGGTTCGCCATGTTCCTGCGCGTGTTCCTCGTCGGCCTGGCGCCGCTGGCCGCGTCGTGGATCTGGCTCGTCGGGGCGGCCGCCGTGCTCACGATGATCTGGGGGAACGTGGCGGCGCTGACGCAGGACAACGTCAAGCGGATGCTGGCCTACTCCTCGATCGCGCACGCCGGATACGCCCTCGTCGGCCTGGTCGCCGGCGGGGCGGCGGGGGTCAACAGCGTCCTGTTCTACATGCTCGTCTACACAGTCACCAACCTCGGCGCCTTCGGCTTCGTGATCATGCTGGAGTCGCGCGGCTACGCCGGAGAGACGGTGAGCGACTACGCCGGGCTCGCGCGCCGGCACCCGACGGCGGCGTTCGGCATGCTGCTGTTCATGCTCTCGCTCGGCGGCATCCCGCCCACCGCGGGCTTCATGGGCAAGCTCTACCTGTTCGCCGCCGCGGTCAACGCCGGGTACGTCTGGCTGGTCGTCGTCGCGGTGGTGATGTCGGCGGTCTCGCTCTACTACTACCTCCGCATCGTGCTGCAGATGTACCTGCGGGAAGGCGAGGGAGTCGAGCCCGCGGAGCTGGTGGTGGCGCCGTGGACGGAGCGCGTCATCTGGGCGTGCGGCCTCGCGGTCCTCGTGATCGGGATCCTGCCGGCGCCGTTCCTGGCGGCGGCGCGCGCGACCGCGGGGGTGCTGGGGCTGTCGTGAGCGATGAGCGCCGGGCGCGTTCGGCCGCCTCGCTCCGGCGCACCGCCGACGCCGCCTCCATCGGGCTCGCGTTCCCGAT
>DAIDOU010000090.1 GCA_027458945.1 Acidobacteriota bacterium | reverse complement strand
TACTCCTCGTTGAACTCCGGGCGCTTGCGCTGCATCGTCTGCTTGATCATCGAGCCCCAGAGCACTTCCTTGCCCTCGCGCATCAGCGCCTTCATCGAGTCGGCGAGCAGCGCGAAGCACTCCTTCTGCTTCTTCGGCAGCCCGACGAGCGGCGGCGCCTCCTGCACCGAGCGGATGAGGTCCTCGTAGAAGACGAACTCGTCGCAGCTCGAGACCAGCAGCTCGGAGGTCGAGTTCTTGACGCCGAGGCCGATGACGTACTTGTCGTTCTCCCGCAGCTTGCCGACCAGCGGCGAGAAGTCGGAGTCGCCGGAACACAGCGCAAACGTGGTGACGTGTCCCTTGGCGTAGCACATGTCGAGAGCGTCCACCACCATGCGGATGTCGGCGGAGTTCTTCCCCGAGTAGCCCCGCAGCGGCACGTCGATCAGCTCGATGCCGGCCTCGTGGAACGGGCGCTTGTACGCGCCGTACCTCTCCCAGTCGGCGTAGGCGCGGCGGGCCACTATCTTCCCCTTCTCGAGCAGGCGCGCGAGCACCAGGCCGACGTCGAACGTCTTGTAACTGGTGTCGCGCACGCCCAGGGCCAGGTTCTCGAAGTCGATGAAGCACGCGATCTTGTGGTCTTCCAGCGGCATCATCCACCCCCCCGCGGCCGAGTTCACACCTTGCCCTGCGATGTTACTGTCTGCACGGAGTTTGAGCAAGCGCCGCCCGGCCCGTCGACACCGCCCCGTGCCGCGACGACCGGCGAGGACCCGGCGTCAGCTCGTGGCGGCGGCCAGGACCGGCTTCGCGACCTCGCCCTTGGCCAAGCGGTCGAGCCACGCGTGGATGCCGAGCGCGGCCTGCTTGCCCGCGCCCATCGCCAGGATCACGGTGGCGGCGCCGGTGACGATGTCCCCGCCCGCGAACACGCCGGGAATCGACGTCGCCATGGTCTCCTTGTCCGCGACGATGTTGCCGTGGCGGTTCAGCTCGAGGCCGGGCGTCGAGCGCGTGGCGAGCGGGTTCGGGCCCTGGCCGATCGCGATCACGATCGTGTCGATCGCGATCTCGTACTCCGAGCCCTCGATCGGCACTGGGCGGCGGCGGCCGGACGCGTCGGGCTCGCCCAGCTCCATGCGCTGGATACGCAGGCCGGTGACGAACCCCTCGTTGTTGCCGAGGATCGCGACCGGGGCGGAGAGCCAGCGGAAGTCGATCGCCTCCTCCTCCGCGTGCTCGAGCTCCTCCCGCCTGGCCGGCGATTCGTTGCGGGTGCGGCGGTACACACAGATGACCTCTTCCGCGCCGAGCCGCTTGGCGGTGCGCAGGCAGTCCATCGCGACGTTCCCCGAGCCCACCACCGCGACCCGGCGGCCCGTCCGCACGGGCGTGTCCATCCGCGGGAAGTCGTAGGCTTTCATCAGGTTGACCCGGGTGAGGAACTCGTTGGCCGAGAGCACGCCGATGTAGTTCTCGCCCGGGATCCCGAGGAAGTACGGCAGGCCGGCACCGGTGCCGAGGAACGCCGCGTCGTAGCCGTACTCGCCGAACAGCTCGTGCACGGTCGTGGTCTTGCCGATGACGAAGTCGGGGCGGATCTCGACCCCCATCCGGGTGAGATTCTCGATCTCAAACATCACGATCTCCTTCGGCAGCCGGAACTGGGGGATGCCGTACACGAGCACGCCGCCGGGCTTGTGCAGCGCCTCGAAGATCGTCACCTGGTGCCCGAACCTGGCCAGCTCCGCGGCGCACGCGAGGCCGGCCGGGCCGGAGCCCACCACCGCCACCTTGTGCCCGCTCGGCGGGGCGAGCTGCGGCGTGGAGGAGAGGCCGTGGTCGCGCTCCCAGTCGGCGACGAACCGCTCGAGGCGGCCGATCGCCACCGGCTGGTACTTCTTGGCCATGACGCAGACGACCTCGCACTGCTCCTCCTGCGGGCAGACGCGGCCGCAGATCGCCGGCAGGGTGTTGGTCTCCTTGATCTTGGCGAGCGAGCCCTCGAAGTCGCCCTCGCGGATGAGCTGGACGAACGCCGGGATGTCGATCCCGACCGGACACCCCTTGACGCACGGCGGGTTGGCGCACTGCAGGCAGCGCTGCGCCTCCTCCAGGGCGAACTCGGGGGAGTAGCCGAGCGCCACCTCGGCAAAGTTCTTGATGCGCGCCAGCGGTTCCTGCGTCGCCATCGGATGGCGCGGCACCTTCATCCGCTGCGCCTTGGGCAGCTCGGGGACACCGCGGATCTCGTCAGCCACGGGACACCCCCGCCATCGCCCGGCACTCGTGCGCGGCGTGCTCGGTGAGGAACTTCTCGCGCGCCGCCTGTTCCTCCGGGAGGTACATGCGCAGCCGCTTGATCAACAGGTCGAAGTCGACCTTGTGGGCGTCGAACTCGGGTCCGTCGACGCACACGAACTTGGTCTGGCCGTCCACCGCGATGCGGCAGGCGCCGCACATCCCGGTGCCGTCCACCATGATCGAGTTGAGCGAGGCGAGCGTCGGGATCGCGAGCGGGCGCGTCATCTCCGCCACCGCCTTCATCATGATCGCCGGCCCGATCGCGACGACCAGATCGGGCTTGCCGTGGCTGGCGACGAGGTCCGCGAGCGCGTGCGTGACCAGGCCCTTGCGTCCGAACGAGCCGTCGTCGGTGGTGTAGACGATCTCGTCGGAGACCGCTTCCATCTCGGCCCGCAGGATCACCAGCTCCTGCGTGCGGCCGCCGAGGATCGAGAGCACGCGGTTGCCGGCGCGGCGCAGGCCGCCCGCGATCGGCAGCATCGGCGCGAT
>DAIDOU010000089.1 GCA_027458945.1 Acidobacteriota bacterium | reverse complement strand
CTGATCTGCCTCGAGTGCGAGACGCCGACCTACGTCTTCGAGTGGGTCGCGGGGCGCGTCGTCGAGGCCCTCTGCCAAGTGTGCGGGAACGATGACCCGGCCGCGTTTCTCTCCGAGGAAGAGTACGAGGAGATGACGGTGCGGGGCGACGGCGAGGATGACGACGAGTAGTCGACCGCCCGGCCGCCCGCGCCGGCACGTACGGGGGAGACCTTGATGGTGCAGGTCCTCACCGGCCCGCGTCTCGCTCGCGCCCTGCGCGCCGGCGCGCTGGCCGTGGCGCGCGAGCAGGAGACGCTCAACCGTATCAACGTTTTCCCCGTCCCGGACGCGGATACCGGCGCCAACCTCGCCTCCACGCTGCGGGCGGCCGCAGCGGCGCTCACCACTCCGAACGAGCTGACCGTCGGCCAGACCGCCCGCACGGCGGCGGACGCCGCCCTCGATGGGGCGCGCGGCAACTCGGGAGCGATCTTCGCGCAGTTCCTGCACGGGATGGCGGAGACGATCGGGCCGCGCGTGAGCGTCACCACGCGCGAGTTCGTCGCCGCCGTCAGCGGCGGCGCCGAGTCGGCGCAGCAGGCGCTGGCGCAGCCGGTCGAGGGGACGATCATCTCGGTCCTGAAGGCCTGGGCCGCCGGCCTGGAGGAGTCGGCCTCGCGGATCCACGACTTCCGCGAGTTGCTCGCCCGCGGCCTCGAGCGCGCGCGCGAGGCGCTCGCCAACACGCCCAAGCAGCTGGCGGTCCTCGCCAAGCACGGCGTCGTGGACGCCGGTGCGCAGGGGTTCGTGTACTTCCTCGAGGGCGTCTCGACGTTTTTCCGTGACCGCAACGCCGCCAGCTGGCGGCGCGCCGGACTGTCACTGGCGCAGTCGACTCCGTTCGCGGCGGCGCATGCGGACCTCGACCTCAGCTACCGGTACTGCTCGGAGGGCCTCCTCTCCGGGGAGCATCTCGACCGCAAGGCGATCGCACAGGCCGTGACTCCGCTCGGCGGATCTCTCGTCGTGGCCGGCGGCGGTTCGCGCCTGCGCGTGCACCTGCACACCAACGAACCGCAGGCGCTGTTCACCCTGCTCGCCACGTTCGGCACGGTCGTGCGCACCAAGATCGACGACATGGTGCTGCAGCAGCTCGCCGCCCGCGAGGCCACCGTGGCGGTCGTCACCGATTCCTCGTGCGACCTCCCCGAGGCGGTCTCGCACGCGATCGGCCTCGTGCGCGTGCCCCTGTCGCTGAGCTTCGGCGACGAGACGTTTATCGACGGGGTGGACATCACGCCGCCGCAGTTCTACCAGCGGTTGGCGTCCTCGCAGGTGATGCCGAAGACCTCGCAGCCGTCGGTCGGCGAGTTCCGCTCGACGTTCCGGCGCCTGCTCGAGACCCACGAGTCGGTGATCTCCCTCAGCCTCTCGGCGGGCGTCTCGGGAACGTACCAGGCGGCCGCCGCCGCGGCTCAGCAGGTCGACCCGAAGCGGATCCGCGTCGTGGACACGCGGCAGCTCTCGGTGTCCCTCGGCCTGATCGCCGAGGCCGTCGGCGAGGCCGTGGCGGCCGGCCGCAACATCGACGAGCTCGTGGCCATTGCCGAGAGAGCAGGCAAGGACGTCAAGCTGTTCGCCTCGCTCGCATCTCTCGACATGATCGTGCGCGGCGGGCGGGTCTCGCCGGCGCAGGCGCGGGTGGCGACGCTGCTCGGCCTGCATCCGATCCTCACGCTCGGGGAGGACGGGAAGTCCGCCAAGGCCGGGACTCACATCGGCTTCGCCGCGTCGCTACGCGGTCTGGTGAAGCGCGCCGCGCGCTTCGCCGAGGACCGGCCAGTCAGGTTCCTGATCGCCCACGCCGCCGCGATCGGCGCCGCGGAATACCTCGCCGAGCGCCTGTGCTCTCGCTTCGGGGTGGCGGACATCCCGATCGTCAACCTGACATCGGTCCTGGCGGCGCACGCGGGGCCGGGCGCGGTCGTTCTCGGCGTGCGGCGATTGACGGAGTGAGGTTCTTGCGTCTTGCGAGCGCGCTCGCTACATTTCGCGGTGCCCGCGGGGTGGGGGGACACGGCGGTTACGGAGGGGTGCATGGCTCGACCCGACTATCTCATCTGCCTGGAGTGCGAATCCGAGGTGGAGGACTTCATCTGGCGGGACGGTGAGATCCGTCGAGCCACGTGCGAGGTCTGCGGCAACTCGGACGTCGACGCGTTTTCGCTGCCGGAGGAGTTCGAGCCGGAGGACGACGAGGAGGACGTCGACGACGAGCAGACCGAGGAGGACGACCTCGAAGAGTACGACGAGGAGGATGAAGACTCCGAGGACGAGGAGGACGAGGAGCGCTGACCGGCGACGGCCCGCGGCCTCGCCGGACGGGGAACACCGCGGGCCCGGGCCGGCGGAGCCGGCCGGTCACCGGTGCCCGGGGCCGGGAGGCGTTCCGTCCAGGCGGCGAGCGACGGCCAGCAGCCGGGCCAACGCGGAGAGCTCCCCGACGTCGGGCGTCGCCGGGCCAGCGACGAGGAGGAGCCAGGGCAGGCCGGAGGCGCTCAGGGCCAGGACCCGCTCCCCGGCGAGCGTGAGGTGGATCCCCTGGGGGGAGTCGTCGCCGCGACCGCCGCGCACCAGTGCGGCGCAGGCCGGGTCCTCGAGCACGGCGCGCACTTCGCCGTGCGCCGCGACGACCGCAATCTCGCGGCCGAACGCCTCGATCACCGCGGCGCCCCGAGCCCCGCGCGACTCCACCAGCCACGCCACCAGGTCGGCCTGGGCCGCCTGACGCGCGGCGCCCCAGCGGGCGAACAGCGCCGAGAACGTGTCCGCGAACAGCGCCGGCATC
>DAIDOU010000088.1 GCA_027458945.1 Acidobacteriota bacterium | reverse complement strand
GCCGGCGAACGGGCCTCCCGAGATCGCGCACGCGCCGGAAACGATCACCAGCTTGGGCGCCGGGACCGCCGCGTAGGTCGCGAGCAGCGCCGCACGCATGTTCGCGGTGACCGGCCCGGTGACGAGCAGCCCGTCGGCGTGACGCGGCGAGGCGACGAAGCCGATGCCGAAGCGCTGCATGTCGAAGACGATCGTCTGCAGGACGGCGGCGTCGGCCTCGCACCCGTTGCAGCCTCCGGCGCTCACCTGCCGCAGGCGCAGCGAGCGCCCGAACAGTGCGCGCGTGCGCCGGTCGAGCGCCGCTGCGAGAGGCATCGGGTCCGGGCCGACGACGAGGCCCGCGCGCGACCTCGTGGCCATGCGGTAGTCGCCGCTCATCGTGACCGCGCCGGCGGCACAGGCGTCCTGGCACTGGGTGCAGAACAGGCAGCGGCCGAGGTCGATGCGGACGCCGCCGCCTGTGGCCGTCACCGCGCCCGTGGGGCACGCGTCGGCGCAGGCGCGGCAGCCGGCGGCACAGCGACCGGGGTCGATCGCGGGAGCGCCGCGGAAGTGATCGGAGAGCGCGGGAGGCGCGTCCGGGAACCGGGACGTCCGATGACCTTGGCGCAGGCGGGCGAGGATGACCTTCAGCATCGCGTTCCCTAGAGATCGTGGCCGCAGTAGGAGAGGTTGAAGCTCTTGTTGCACAGCGGGAAGTCGGAGATCTGCCCGCCCTGCAACGCCAGCGCCAGCCCGGTCCAGTTGTGGAACGACGGGTCCACGACCTTGTAGCGGGCGAAGCGGCCGTCGGGGCCGGTCACCGCCACGTGGCACACCTCGCCCCGCCAACCCTCGGTGACGCCGACCGCCAGGGAGTCGGGCGCGAGGGGCCCGACGGTAACCCGGTCACCGCCCGGCGGCAGCGCGGCGAGCTGTTCGCGGACGAACGCCGCCGAGCGCTGAACCTCGAGCCAGCGCACCCACGCGCGGGCGAACACGTCGCCGCTGTGCCACGTCGAGACCGGGAGCTGGGCGAAGCGGTAGATCCCGGAGGGGAACTCGAGCCGGGCATCGCGCTCCAGGCCTGAGGCGCGGGCCGCGACCCCGACCATCCCCAGTTCGGCCGCCCGCACCGCGGGCACGACGCCGGTGTCCTCGAACCGGCCCTGCACCGACGGCTCCCCGAACATCAGCTCGACGGCGTTGCGGACGTCGGCGAGGGTCTTCTCGAGGTGGGCCAGGAGGGTGGCGGCGCGTTCGGTCTCGGCGTCGAAGCGCACGCCCCCGGGGCGGACCATCCCGCGGCCGAAGCGGCTGCCGCAGAGCAGCGCCGTGAGATTGAGGACCTCGCCGCGCAACCGGCCGCAGTACGCCGCCGTGGGGAGGAACGCGACGTCGCCGGCGAGCGCGCCGAGGTCGCCGACGTGGTTCGCGATCCGCTCGAGCTCGAGTGCGACCGCGCGCAGAGCGTCGGCGCGATGACTCGGCGCGGCGCCGGCCAGCGCCTCGATCGTCTGACAGTACGCCGTGGCGTGCGCAACGGTGCTGTCGCCGGCGAGCGTCTCGATCAGGTGCACGGTGCGCGTGTCGGGGCCGCCGAGCAGCGCCCGCTCCACGCCGCGGTGCTGGAAGCCGAGCGAGATCTCGAGGTTGAGGACACGCTCGCCGTGGCAGTTGAAGCGGAAGTGGCCGGGTTCGATGACGCCGGCGTGCACCGGGCCGACCGCGACCTCGTGCACCTCCTCGCCCGCAACGGCGTAGAACGGCATGACCGAGGGCAGGATCTCCTCGGCCGGGCCCCGGCGCCACGCGTCGCGGCCGGGCACCCACGAGCGGTGGAACCGCACCGGCTTCAGCCACGGGTGGCCCTCGGGGACGACACCGAACTGCTCTGCGATCTCGCGTTCGAAGAGGTGGAGCTGCGGGCAGGCAGGCGTCAGCGAGGGGAACGCCCCGTCAACGACCGTGGCGCAAACGGCGAAGCCGCCGGTGGCGGGATCGGCGAGCGCGGCGACGATCTCGACGTCATCGGCGCGCGCCAGGCCGAACATCGCCGCCACCCGGGCGCCGGCGGCCACCTTCTCGACCACGGTGTCCGCGAACCGTTCCCACGGCGACACGGGCAGAGCCGCCAGCGACAGCCGCTCGCCGTTGAAGAGCGTCGCATGCCCGCCGCTCATCATCCAGCCCCCACGACACGCGCCGCGGCGCGCAGCATGTCGCTCAGCCACGAGGGGACCCAGAGGCCGAGCAGCAGCACCGAAACCCCGAGCACGGCCGGCGGTGCGACGGCCAGCCAGCGGTCGCGGCCGGCCGGTCGCAGCCCGGCTAGCGGGTCGCCCTGGACCATCGTGAGCATCGGACGCGCCATCCCGACAAACGCCGCCGCCAGGAAGAGGAGGAACAGGACGGTGACGACCGCGTGGCCCCCGTCGATCGCGCCCTTGACGATGACCAGCTCGGAGAGGAACGGTCCGAACGGAGGCGAGCCGGTGATCGCGAGCAAGCCCGCGACCCAGAGGCCGGCCGTGACCGGCAACGCCGTGCCCACGCCGCGGACGCCGGCCGTCGACTTGGAGCGGTAGGCGGCGAGGATGTTGCCGGCGAGCAGGAACAGCATCCCCTTGGCCAGGGAGTGGTTGACGAGGTGCAGCAGCGCGCCGAAGACAGCACCGCCACCGAGGCCCATCCCGACCGCGAGGATCCCCATGTGCTCGACCGAGGAGTAGGCGAGCAGCCGCTTGAAGTCGGGCTGCGCGACGATGAACACGGCGGCGAGCGCCATCGAGAACAGGCCGATGTCGATGAGGAGGTCCCCGGCGAAGCGCCGCTGGCCGGCGGCTGCGAGGACCTGGTAGGCGCGCACGATCCCGAGGAACGCGCAGTTGAGGAGCGCGCCGGATAGCAGTGCGGAGACCACGGACGGCGCCTCGGCGTGGGCGTCCGGCAGCCAGGTGTGGAGCGGGGCCAGCCCCATCTTCGTCCCATACCCGACCAGCAGGAGCACGAACGCCGCCTTGAGCCAGCGGACGTGGAGGCCGGGGGCGCCGGCGATGAGTTCGTGGAGGACCAGCGAGCCGGAACCGGCGGGCCCGAACGACGCCGCGAAGGCGAGGAAGAAGTTGCCGAGCAGCGCCACCGCGATCCCCACCGAACAGATCAGGAGGTACTTCCAGGTCGCCTCCAGGGAGCGGTGGTGGCGGTGGAAGAAGATCAGCGGCGCGCTCGCCAGCGTGGTCGCCTCGACCGCGACCCACAGGACCCCGAGGTTCTGGCTGACGGTCACCAGGGTCATGGTGGCGAGGAAGAACAGGAGGCAGGCGGTGAACACGGCCTCGGGCCCGTTGGCGAAGAGGGCGTCTTCCTCGATGTCGGGTCTGGGGGCGCGCACCTCGTGCGCGAGGTAACCGACCGCGTAGATCGACGCGACGGCGAAGAGCACGCTGGTGACGCCGAGGACGAGCGTCCCGACCGGGTCGAGGCGGAGCCATGCGGTCGGCGCCGCCGCGGGCGTCGCACGCCAGACCGCCGCCACCAGGGCGAGATGGGTCAGTGCCGTCGCCACCAGGAGCGCGCGGCGCAACTGGTCGCTGCGCAGCAGCAGCGCGAGCAGTCCGGCGACCGCCGGCACGAGAAGCAACGCTGCGATCACGTCGCCTCGTCCCGCAGGCTCGTCAACCGGTCGGTGTCGATGTCGTCGAACTCCCGGCTGATCTGGTAGATCATGATGCCCATGATGAAGACCGCGGCGAAGATATCGAGCAGGATGCCGACCTCGACCGGCAGCGGGGCGTCTTCCGGCAGTGCGAGGCCGAAGCAGAACACGCCGTTTTCGACGACGAGGTAGCCGACGACCTGGGTCAACGCCTTGCGCCGGCTGACGAGCAGGAACATCCCGACCAGCACGGTGAACAGCGACACCGGCACCAGCAGCGGCGACGCGACGGGGCCGGGGAGCGGCAGGCGCGACGCCAACCAGAGCGAGGCCGCCAGCGCCGCGACGCCGACCAGGACCGAGGCGGTGAAGCCCACGTACGGCGCCATCTCGCGCCGCACGTCCGCCTCGCGCAAAGCGCGGCGCAGGAAGTGGGGGAAGACCACCGCCTTGACGACGCCGCTGCCGAGCGCGAGCAGCCAGACTCGCCAGGGCGCGCCCCACCCGGCGTGCTCGGCGAGGGTGAGCAGCGACAGCAGCGCCCCCTGCGCCGCGACCTGTCGCACGCCGGTGTCGAGGCGGCTGGCGCCGAGCAGCACGAAGTTGACGAGCAGCAGGCCTACCAGGAGGGTGTTGATCTCGAACACGGCGGCTATCCCGAGATCAGCGCCGTGGCGAGCGCGGCGAGCACGCCGGAGGCGACCAGGAGTTGGGGAACGCGCAGCAGTCGCAGCCGCGCCATGGCGGACTCGACAACGCCCACGGCGACGCCGAGCAAGAGCATCGCGGCCACGAACACGCCGCCGTCGATGACGGGGGCACCGGTCCGCACCGGGACCACCACACCGACCACGAGGGCGCCCAGCACCCACATCTTGAGCCAGGACGCGGTCTCGATGAGCGCCAGGTCGGGGCCGGCATGGTCGAGCACCATCACCTCGTGGATCATCGTCAGCTCGAGGTGGGTGTTCGGATCGTCGAACGGCACGCGGCAGTTCTCCGCGAGCAGGACCACGAAGAGGCTGACGACGACGAGCACCAGCGCGG